>JANPOW010000232.1:0-2650 GCA_031428185.1 Betaproteobacteria bacterium
CGCACCACGCTGCAACTGCGCGCCACCGCGATGCTGTCGCTGCCGCTGCAAGCCGGTGACCAACTGCGCGGCGAGCGCGGCACGGTGTGGGTCACCATCGACGGCCAACTGCAAGACATCCTGCTGGAAGCGGGCCACACCTCCCTGGTGCCTGGGGCCGGGGCGCACAACGTGACGGCGCTCAAGCTGTCGGCGCTGGACACCGCCTGCGTGTCGGTGCTGGGCCGCGCACCGCTGACCTGGCGGCGGGCGCGGCCTGACGCGGCGCACGGCTGGGCGGCGCTGCGGCGCCTGATCAGCGGGTCGGTCGGCGCATCGGTCAATGTTGGTCAGCCGGCAGATCGGTTGGCGGCTTGATGCGCCAGCCAGCAGCGGCCGGCGCCCGGTAGAGGCGGCTTCTACAATCCGCACCCTGCCGCTTGCCGCAGCGGGCCGTTAGCTCAGTTGGTCAGAGCAGAGGACTCATAATCCTTTGGTCGTTGGTTCAAGTCCAACACGGCCTACCAGCACAACTTGCTGGTCATCAGCAGCGTGCTGATTGCGCTGTTGTGATGCAGTGCTTTGCGGCACGGGCTGTTTGACAGTCACGCCAGCCAGCACTTGCAAAAATTGACATTTAAATCAAGAATTGCGGTCGAACCGAAAAAACTTGATACAAATATCAATTGCAAACCCTTCAAGACCTTGGTGAAGCTGTCGCAGCGCGCCGCAAGTTGCTGGGCCTGAAGCAAGCCGACGTGGCCGCGCAGGCCGGCATCACACCCGAATCCTTGTCACGCTTTGAGCGTGGCCGGGCGGCTGAATTTGGCGCGCGCAAGTTGCTGGCCGTGCTGGCCGTGTTGGGGGCTGAGCTGGACGTGATCACCCAAGGCCAGGCCGGCAACCTGGACGCGCTGCGCCGCGAACGTGCGCAGGCCCACACCGGGCGGGCGACCGGGACAGCAGGCAAGGCAGGCAAGGCAGGCAATGCAGGGAATGCAGGCAAAGCAAACACCGCCGGCCCTGCTGGCGAGGGCCAGTAGCGATGCAACTGTCCGTCTCGGTGCTGGGCCGCGAAGTGGCCACGCTGCAGCAAGTGGGCGACTTCAAAAGTGTGCTCACCTACCACCCGCAGGTGGCGGTTGACGACTTTGTGTCGCTGACCATGCCGGTGCGCACCGAGTCCTACGTTTGGGACGACCAGCTACCGCCCGTGCTGCAGATGAACCTGCCCGAGGGCTATTTGCTGCAGGTGCTGCAAGAACAGTTTGGCCCGCACATCGGCGCCAGCCCGGTGGCCTTGCTGTCTGTCGTCGGGCGCAACATGGTGGGCCGTTTGCAGGTGGCCGCACCCGGCGCCGATCTGGGCCAGCCGCCCAAGCCGTTGGACGTGGCCGCGGTGTTGAAGGGCGACAACGCTGAACAGGCCTTTGCCGCGCTGGTGCGCGAGCACGCCACCAGCGGTGTGTCGGGCGTGGTGCCCAAGTTTCTGGGCGCGCAAGTGGAGGCCGTATCGGCACTGGCCCTGCACAAAAAAGCCAGCCTCATCACCCGCCGCCACATCATCAAAGGCAGCAGCGCTCAATTGCCATTTGTGGCCCTGAACGAGAGCTTGTGCATGCAAGTAGCCAGCCGCGTGCTGCCCACCGCCAAAACCGAAGTGTCAGACGACGGCCAGGCACTGGTGGTACACCGTTTTGATGTGGACGAAGACGGCCAGCCGCACTGGGGCATGGAGGACTTTTGCAGCCTGCTGGGCCTGCGCCCGGCCGCCAAATACGACACCACCTGGGAGCGCATCGCCCGCGCCGTGCGCGACCATGTGCCCGGCCCGCAGCGGCTTGACACATTCCGGCAGTTGGCCACCACCTTGCTGCTGACCTACGCACTGCGCAACGCCGATTGCCATGCCAAGAACCTGGCGCTGCGCTACACCAGCCGGGCCGACGTGCACCTGTCCCCCGCCTACGACATGCTGACCACCAGCGTGTACGCCGGCTACCAGCACAACCCGCCGGGCATTGAGTTCATGGGCAAGAAGACCTGGACCCCGGGCAAGAACCTGCAAAAGTTCATCGCCGCCACCCTGGGCATCCAGCCCAAGGAGCAACAGCACATCGTGCAGGCCATCAGCGACGCGGTGGCTGATGTCGGCCCGTTGGTGCGCCAGGCCATGCAACAACACCCCGCATTTGACGACGTGGGCAAACGCATGCTGCTGGCCTGGGCTGACGGTGTGCAGGGCCTGCGTGACCAGCGTGTTTACGCGGTGGGGGATTGGGCGGCGGGGGCTGCGTTTGAGGGTTTTTCGTTGCTGCCGAAGCAAAAATTGGAAGCAACAAAAATTGGCCGATCCCCGTTGTTGGGCAAGCGCTGAACCACCATGCTCGAACATCCACACGCCCCTGAACCAGTGTAAAAAATGAGTCTCGTCAAATCCAAACAACGCGTTGCCGACCACGGCGAGGTGTTCACGCCCGCATGGATGGTTGAGGCCATGCTCAACCTGGTGAAGGGCGAGACCGAGCGCATCGACGCCCGCTTTCTGGAGCCTGCCTGCGGCAGTGGTAATTTCATTGTTCAGATATTGCGGCGCAAGCTTGCCGCCGTCGAAGTCAAATACGGCAAGTCGGACTTCGAGCGTCGGCATTTCGCGCTGCTTGGTCTGATG
>JANPOW010000233.1:0-9480 GCA_031428185.1 Betaproteobacteria bacterium
CACCTGGGCCTGGTTGCCCATGCACAGGCTGCAGCCGGGCATCTCGGTGCGCGCACCGGCGGCGCCAAACACGCCATAGTGGCCTTCTTCGCTCAGCTGGTGGGCGTCCATCTTGGTGGGCGGGGCGATCCACAGCTTGACGGGGATGTCGCGCCGGCCTTCCAGCAGCTTGCTGGCGGCGCGAAAGTGGCCGATGTTGGTCATGCACGAGCCGATGAAGACCTCATCGATCTTGACCCCTGCCACCGCCGACAGCAGCTTGGCGTCGTCCGGGTCATTCGGGCAGCACAGCACGGGCTCGGTCAGCTCGGCCAGGTCGATCTCGATGACGTGGGCGTATTCGGCGTTGCTGTCGGCTTCCAGCAGGTTGGGGTCGGCCAGCCAGGCTTCCACTGCCTGGATGCGGCGCTCCAGCGTGCGCTTGTCGAGGTAACCGTCGGCGATCATGTTTTTCATCAACACCACATTGCTGGTGAGGTATTCCTTGATCGGCGCCGGGTTGAGCTTGACGGTGCAACCGGCGGCGCTGCGCTCGGCGCTGGCGTCGCTCAGCTCGAAGGCTTGTTCCACCTTCAGGTCGGGCAGGCCTTCGATCTCCAGAATGCGGCCGGAGAAGGCGTTGACCTTGCCCTGCTTGGCAACCGTCAGCAGGCCGGCCTTGATGGCGTACAGCGGGATGGCATGCACCAGATCCCGCAGCGTGATGCCGGGCTGCATCGTGCCTTTGAAGCGCACCAGGATGGATTCGGGCATGTCCAGCGGCATCACGCCGGTGGCTGCGCCAAACGCCACCAGACCCGAGCCGGCGGGGAAGCTGATGCCGATCGGGAAGCGGGTGTGGCTGTCGCCCCCGGTGCCCACGGTGTCGGGCAGCAGCAGGCGGTTGAGCCAGCTGTGGATCACGCCGTCACCCGGCCGCAGGCTCACACCGCCGCGGTTGCTGTTGAAGGCCGGCAACTCGTGGTGGGTCTTGACATCCACCGGCTTGGGGTAAGCGGCGGTGTGGCAAAAGCTCTGCATCACCAGATCAGCGCTGAAACCCAGGCAGGCCAGGTCTTTGAGCTCATCGCGGGTCATGGGGCCGGTGGTGTCCTGGCTGCCCACGGTGGTCATCTTGGGCTCACAGTAGGTGCCGGGGCGCACACCTTGCTGGTTGCCGCTGACCACCGGCAGGCCGACGGCCCTGCCCACCATCTT
This sequence comes from Betaproteobacteria bacterium, assembly GCA_031428185.1. Taxonomy (GTDB): domain Bacteria; phylum Pseudomonadota; class Gammaproteobacteria; order Burkholderiales; family Burkholderiaceae_C; genus Pseudaquabacterium. The sequence continues at coordinate 1,198 of JANPOW010000233.1, forward strand.
CTGCGCCAGCGTGAAGCCGGCGCTGGTGGCGATGGGCGCGCTGGGCAGGCGGAAGGTGGTGGACGTCGGCAGGCCCAGAAACTCACGCGCCTTGGCGGTGAGGCTGCGGCCGATGATCAGGTTGATGCGGCCGCCGGCGCGCACTTCGTCAAACAGCACGTCGCTTTTGAGCTTGAACTCAACCACCAGCTTGCCGTCTTTTTCGATCTTGCCGGCGTAGGGGTAGACATCGATCACGTCGCCCATGTTGAAGGCCGACACATCCACCTCGATGGGCAGCGCGCCCGAGTCTTCTTGGGTGTTGAAGAAGATCGGCGCAATCTTGCCGCCCAGCGTGACACCGCCAAAGCGTTTGTTGGGCACAAACGGGATGTCCTGGCCGGTGGCCCAGATCACGCTGTTGGTGGCGCTTTTGCGGCTGGACCCGGTGCCCACCACGTCGCCCACGTAGGCCACGAGGTTGCCTTTTTTCTTCAGGTCTTCGATGAACTGCATCGGGCCGCGCTTGCCGTCTTCTTCCGGCGTGATGCCGGGCCGGGCGTTTTTGAGCATGGCCAGATAGTGCAGCGGGATGTCGGGCCTGCTCCAGGCGTCGGGCGCCGGGCTCAGGTCATCGGTATTGGTCTCGCCAGTCACTTTGAACACGGTGACGGTGATTTTTTGTGCCACCTCAGGCCGGCTGTTAAACCACTCGGCGGCGGCCCAGCTGTTGATCACGTCTTTGGCGTAGGTGTTACCGGCCTTGGCCTTCTCGGACACGTCATGGAAAAAATCGAACATCAGCAGTGTCTTTTTCAGCGCTGCGGCGGCCACGGGCGCCACGTCGGCGTCGCCCAGCAGGTCAATCAGCGGCTTGACGTTGTAGCCACCCTCCATGGTGCCCAGCAGCGCCGTGGCTTTGGCTTTGCTGACCAGCGCCACCGCCAAGTCGCCGTGCGCCACGGCGGACAAGAAGCTGGCCTTGACCTTGGCCGCGTCGTCCACACCCGGGGGCACGCGGTGGGTGAGCAAATCAAGCAGAAAAGCGTCTTCGCCAGCCGGCGGGGCTTTGACCAACTCGATCATTTCGGCGGTTTGCTGCGCGGTCAGGGGCAGCGGCGGGATGCCGAGGGCGGCGCGTTCGGCGACATGTTGACGGTAGGCTTGCAGCATCTCGGGCTCCTGTGGGGGCGGGTGGAGAAACGGGTCTGGCGGGATCAGGCCGCAGTGTCGAGCGGGCCACCAACAGCAGGATGGCGCAGGCGTCTACGGGTTAGTCCTGTATTTTATGTCTTATAGAAGACTTGCGGAACAGATGCTTGACGGCGTAGTGGGCAACGTGATGCCCGGCCGCCGATGATTGTGACGCAGTGCAGCATTTGGCGCGCATGAAAAAGCCCGCACGGTGGCGGGCGGTGCCTGGCTTGCAGGGTTGGTGACTGCACAAGCTACCGGCTGGCTGCTGCTGGTGCGGGCTGGTCATCGGCTGCTGCGGCGGCAGCGGCAGCGGCAGCGACGGCAGCAGCGGCGGCAGGCGCCGTGCTGTCGGGCTGGGTGCTGGTGCCGGTGCCGGTGCTGGACGGCATGGGCAGCTCAGCGGCCATTGCCGCTGCGGACGCAGCCGCGGTGGGCGCAGGCGCCGCTGCAGCGGGCAAGGCGTCTGCCGGGGCAGCAACGGCCGGTGCGGCAATCGCCTGCGTGGCAATCGCCTGCGTGGCAAGCGCTGTTGCCGCCACCACGGGCGCGGCAGGTGCTGGCGCTGCACCAGCATCTGCCGCGGCAGCCGCAGCCCCAGCCAGCGCAATGGCCGGCATGGTCACGTCTGGCGCCCGCGCCACGATGCCGATGCCTGGGCCTGGTGCCGCGCCGGCGGCTGCCAGCACGGCCGCGCGCTGGTCGGCGTGCAGACAGCTGTCAACCATGCGTTGGCCGGCACGTGCATTCATCAGCATCGATTTGGTCGGGATTTGCAGCCACACCACACCGGCGGCTTTGTCCTCCAGCCGCACCGCGCCGGTGGCGGTTTCACGCGGCACCATGCTGTAGCGCTGGCCTTTGTGGATGACGCTGAAAAAACCGTCCTTGCCAGCCAGTGGCAAGACGCTGATGCGCTGGTTGAACTCACAGTCGGTGGTGCCGGTCAACACCCGGGCGGCAATGCCGAGCTGGGTGTCGTTGATGGCCTCGACGGTCTCGGTGGCCAGGGCCAGGCTGCTGGCCTCGCTTTTGAGCTTTTGCCGTGCCGTGGTGGGTTTGGCCACTTTGCCGGGCTTGGCCACCATGGTTTTGGCAGTGGCCACCGTGCCGGCGCAGGCCAACAAGCCCACCAGGCTCCAGGCGATCAGCGCCAGTGCGCCGTGCGGGCTGCGCCGGTGGGTGTGGCTGCGGTTGGCGCTGCGGTTGCGGCTGTAAGCGTGGCTGTGGGTGCGGCTGTGGGTGCGGCTGTCGGGCTGGTACGGCATAGCGGTGCGCCTCGGTCAGAGGGTCAAGGGGGCAAAGAGCTTTGGATTCTGCCCCGGCTGCGCGCTGCTGCGGCGCCGCATTGGCACGGGCTGGCCAGGCAGAACTGGTTACGCTGCACACCTTTGTTGCAACCCCGGGCCACCAGCATGTCGACCTACAGCGCCTTAATCACCTGGCAACGTGATGGCCAGGCTTTCAGCGACAAACGCTACCGTCGCCACCACCAGTGGGTGTTTGATGGCGGCGCGGTGGTGGCAGCGTCGTCGTCGCCCCAGGTGGTGCCACTGCCGATGTCCGATGCGGCGGCGGTTGACCCGGAGGAGGCGTTTGTGGCGTCCTTGTCCAGTTGCCACCTGCTGTGGTTTCTGGACATCGCCTGCCGCGCCGGTTGGCTGGTGGACAGCTATGTTGATGCCGCCAGCGGTGTGCTGGCCAAGGGCGCTGACGGCCGGCTGATGATGACCGCGGTGACGCTGCGGCCCGACGTGCGTTTTGCCGGGCCGCGGCAACCCGATGCGGCCGAGATCCAGCGCCTGCACCACGCCGCGCATGGCGCCTGCTTCATCGCCAATTCAGTGCGCAGTGAGGTGCGCTGTGAGCCGGTGCTGCCTGCGGCCTGATGCGCCGCCGATTTTTCAGATGACCTGCCTGGAGCCACGATGTACCTGCCCGCCCACTTTGAAGAAACGCGCCCGGCTGTGCTGCAGGCCTTGCTGCAGCAGCACCCGCTGGGCCTGCTGATCACGCAGGACGCCGATGGCGCGCCGGTGGCTGACGCCATCCCCTTCATGCTGGACGCCGAGCGGGGCCCATTCGGCACCCTGGTGGGCCATGTGGCGCGCAGCAACCCGCTGTGGCGGGCAGCGGCGGACGGCGCCGCGCAGCAGCAGGCACTGGTGGTGTTTCAAGGCCCCAACGGCTACATCTCTCCCAACGGTTATGCCAGCAAGGCCGAGCATGGCAAGGTGGTGCCCACCTGGAACTACGCCATGGTGCAGGCGCGTGGCCCGCTGCAGGTACTTGGCGGTGCTGCCGCACATGCGCTGGTCAGCCGGTTGACCCAGCGCCATGAAGCCAGCCAACGCCAGCCCTGGGCCGTGACCGACGCACCGGCCGACTACATCCACAGCATGCTGGGCGCCATCGTCTGTATCGAGATCCCGCTGACCGCGTTGGTGGGCAAATACAAGCTCAGCCAGAACCGCAGCGCGGCGGACCGGGCCGGCCTGGTGGCCGCGCTGCAGGGTGATGGCGGGCAGGGTGATGGTGGGCAGGGTGATGGTGGGCAGGGTGATGGTGGGCAGGGCGATGGCGTGCAGGCCGGCGGCGGCCAGGGTGACCGCAGCGGCCCGGCGCTGGCGCAGTGGATGCAGACACCGCCAGGCGCCTGAGCACAGCGCTAGCAGCGCGCCGGCACTGCAGCAACACCGCACCGGCTTCACGCTGGCTTCATCCAGCGCTCACCTTGCGCTCATCCTGGCTGGCCACACTCTGCGGCATCACATCGGGCGATTGCCCAGCCAAGGAGAACTCACCATGCGCAACATTTTCAAACCCCTGGGCTACGCATTGTTGGGTGGTGGCCTGGCCGTGATGACCACTGCCGGCGCCATCGACCTGCCGTGGTTCCACAAGGACAAAGCCGCCGCCCCGGCCAGCGCCACCATGACCCCGGTGGCCGCTGCCGTGCAAGCTGCGCCGTTGCCGTCCTTGCCACCCGGCACCGCGCCCAACTACCGCGCCATCGTGCAGCAGTACGGCCCGGCCGTGGTGGGCGTCACGGTGGAAGGCTTGCACAAGACCACCAACGACGAAGCGGCGGCTATTGACCAGGCCCAGCGCAACGACCCGATGTACCGCTTCTTCCGCAACATGCCGGGTTTTCAGGGCGGGCGCGGTGGGGTGGTGCCCGACCAGCCCTTCAAGGGCCAGGGCTCGGGCTTCATCGTCAGCGCTGACGGCCTGATCCTGACCAATGCCCATGTGGTGAAAGACGCCAAAGAGGTGACCGTGCGCCTGGCCGACCGGCGTGAAGACGCCGCCAAGGTGCTGGGCAGTGAGAGCGCCACCGACATCGCCGTGCTGCGCATCAGCGCTACCGGCCTGCCCACCGTGCGCCTGGGTGACCCCAAGGGCTTGATGGTGGGCGACCCGGTGCTGGCCATCGGCGCGCCCTACGGCCTGGAGCAGACCGCCACCGCCGGCATCGTCAGCGCCAAGGGCCGCTCGCTGCCCGGGGATGCTGCGGTGCCCTTCATCCAGACCGATGCGGCGGTGAACCCCGGCAACTCGGGCGGGCCGCTGTTTGACGCGGCTGGCAACGTGGTGGGCATCAACGCGCAGATTTACTCACGCACCGGTGGTTTTCAAGGCGTGAGTTTTGCGATTCCAGTGGATGTGGCGCTGCGCGTGCGTGACCAGATCGTGGCCACCGGCAAAGCCCAGCATGCCCGCCTGGGTGTGGTGGTGCAAGACCTGACCATGCCGCTGGCCGAGAGCTTCGGGTTGGCCCGGCCCGACGGTGCGCTGGTGGCCCAGGTCGAGCCCAAGAGCCCGGCCGCCGCCGCCGGCCTCAAGTCGGGTGATGTGATCCTGAAGATCGATGGCGAGACCATGGTGCAGGCCGGCAGCGTGTCTGCACGCATTGCCCAATCGGTGCCGGGTGACAAGATCGCGCTCAGTGTCTGGCGTGGCCAGAAGCAGCAGGATTTGACGGTGACGCTGGGCCGCGCTGGTGAGTCCGGTGGCACGGCCGCCGCCGCCAATGCCCCGGCCGATGAGGCCGGTGGTGCCCGGCTGGGCCTGGCCCTGCGCCCCTTGAGCCGCGACGAGCGCGCCCAGTCCCAACTCGACAGCGGCCTGGTGGTGCAGCAGGCCCAGGGTGCGGCAGCCCGCGCCGGCCTGACCGAAGGCGACGTGGTGCTGGCCATCAACGGCCAGCCGGTGGACAGTGTGGACGCGCTGAAACGGGTGCTGGCGGCCAAACCCAAGAGCGTGGCACTGCTGGTGTGGCGCGACGGGGCGCGGCTGTTTGTACCGGTGCCGCTGGGGTAAGCAGCAAGCGGCTGCCTGCGGCGCCGCGCTGCGCTCACCGATCCGGCAACTGCCAGGCCAGTTGCAACATCAGCGCCGAGTTGCCCAGCAAGGTGAACTGCAGCGACGCCTTGTCCGTCATCTGGTAGCCCACCGACGGAATCACCACCGGTGACAGGCCGCGGTAGTTGAGTGGCACCTTTTTGTGGTACGGCGCCACATAGCCATAAACCGGCCCCACCGTCCATTGCCAGTACCATTTGTCGCGCCCGGATTGCCCAAACAGGCCCAGGTAGCGCTGGCCCCACTGGGCAGTGACACAGGACTGGCCAAATGAGTTGCTGAAGACCGCGCCTGACACCACGGTGCCGTCGGCCGCCACATGGGTCAGCCCCAGCAGCCAGACCGGTTTGTGCGCGTCACTGGGCGTGAAGTGCAGGGTCAGCGGGCTGGCATTGGCCTCCAGCAAGCCCCGCTTGGGGCCTTGGGCCAGCGCGCTGCTGGACGCCAGGGCAGCCAGCAGCACGGTTGACGCACACGGCAGGATCGACAGTTGCAGGGGTCTCATGGAACGTGGCTTGACGGGATGGGGGTGGCTTGCTGGCGGTTTTGCCGGCCTGGCGGGCAAGCGCCAGCCCTGGGCCAGGTGGGTGTTGGTGGGTGTGCTGCTGGCCGCAGGGCTGAGCGGCTGCGCCTGGCTGGATGTGAAACAGCGCGGCTGGATCTACCGGCCCACACCTGGCCAGTGGGCCGACTGGCAGCCCATCACGCCGCAAGACGAGCCCATGTGGCTAGCAGTGCTGCCAGCGGCTGATGCCAGGCAAAACACCGACCCGTCCAGGCCGCAGCGCCTGCGCGCTGTCTGGGTGCCCGCCGCCGACCCGGCTGCACCGGGGGTGTTGTACTTGCATGGCACCTTTCGAAACCTGTTCCAGAACCGCGCCAAGATCGCCGCCATCCAGGCCGCCGGCTTCTCGGTGCTGGCGCTGGACTACCGCGGCTGGGGTGAAAGCAGCCCGCTGCTGCCGTCCGAGGCCAGCATTGTTGACGACGCTGAAGTGGCCTGGGCCGAGTTGCAGCGCCGGGTGCCCAACCCAGCGGCGCGCATCATATTCGGTCACTCGATGGGCAGCGGCGCGGCCACCGAGCTGGCGCTGCGCCACCGCAACGAGGCGGCCTACGGTGCGCTGGTGCTTGAGTCCGCCATGACATCGATGCCCGACATCGCCAGCGCCCAAGGCGTGATGGGCCGGGTGGCATCCTGGCTGACGACACAGCAATTTGCGTCAATTGACAAGATTGCCGCCATCAGCGCACCCAAGTGGTTCTTGAGTGGCACGGCCGACAACACCGTGCCCTCAAGCCAGACCGAGCGGCTGTATGCGGCCGCGCAGGGCCAGCGCCAGTTGGTGCTGTTTGACGGCGGCTCACACAGCGGCCTGGCGCAGGAGTTTCCGGCGCGTTACCGCGCCGTCTGGCAGCAGGTGGCCGAGACCCTGCGCAGCCGCCCCAGCGCGCAGCGCTGACCCGGCGCCCCGCAGCGCTGACCCCGCCGCCCCGCAGCCCCGACCTTTGGGATAGGGGCGCCAGCGGTCTGCGGTAGAAAATCAGCGTGCCGGCCATTGGCTTGTGTGAGCACGCTGCACATCCTTGTTAGTGCTGCGGCCCGTGCCAGCCCAAGCGGGCGGCAGTGGTGCTGCATCACGCACTGCACGCACTGCACGCACTGCATGCACTGCAGCCGGCGCCCCGCCAACACCACCAAGGACTGCAACACCATGGACTTCCAGCCCGTACAACTCTTCCTCACCACCACGCTGGTCGACCTGGCCATGAAGGTGGTGGCGGCCATTGCCTTCTGGATCATCGGCCGCTGGCTGATCGGCAAGGTGATCGGCCTGATGCAGGCGGCGATGAACCGCAACCATGTCGACCCCACGCTCACCAAGTACCTCGGCTCGATCATCGTCATCGCGCTCAACATCGCGTTGGTGCTGGGCATCCTGGGTTTCTTCGGCATCCAGACCACCTCGTTTGCCGCCCTGCTGGCCGGTGCCGGTGTGGCCATCGGCGCGGCCTGGAGTGGGCTGCTGGGCAACTTTGCCGCCGGTGCCTTCATGCTGGTGCTGCGGCCGTTCAAGGTGGGTGACTTTGTCAGCGTGGGCGGTGTGGTGGGCACGGTGCGTGAGCTGGGCCTGTTTGGCACCGTCATCGTCACGCCCGACAACGTCAACACCATCATCGGCAACGGCAAGATTTTTGGCGACACCATCCAGAACTTCTCGGTGCTGCCGGTGCGGCGGGTGGAGCGGGTGGCGCAATTGGCGAACGGCGTGGACCCCATCGACGCCATCAACCGCCTGAAGGCCGCCGTGGCCTTGATCCCCAACGTCTCCACCGACATGGCGCCCGAGGTGAACCTGCTGGACCTGAAGCTGGAAGGCCCGCAGATCTCGGTGCGGCCCTACTGCCACACCAACCACTACTGGCAGGTGTACTTCGACACCAACGAGGCCATCGTGCGGGTCTGCCAAGAGGCCGGCTGGCCGGCACCGTCGGCGCTGCATCTGATCAAGCAGGGTTGAGCCTGCGGGTGTGTGGGTGGGCGCGCTGGCGGGTGTGTGGGCGGGTGTGTGGGCGGACGTGCTGGCGGGTCCAGGCTCTAGGAGCCTGTCGGGCTTGGGGAACGTCGGCTGCGAAACGGCCTCAGCGGTCCATTTTTTACCGGCTTTTTGTCCCATAGTTGAATTATGGGCCTGCAAATCCGGCAAAAACTGTCCTCGCTGGGGCCGTTTCTCGCTATCGACG
>JANPOW010000234.1:0-2193 GCA_031428185.1 Betaproteobacteria bacterium
ATCTCCAGATAGAAGTTCATGCCGATGGCCCAGAAGAAGCTCAGGCGGCCAGCAAACTCGTCCACATCCAGGCCCTTGGCCAGCGCGCATTTCACATACTCCTGGCCGTCGGCCAGCGTGAAGGCCAGCTCCAAAGCCTGGTTGGCGCCAGCCTCTTGCATGTGGTAGCCGCTGATGCTGATCGAGTTGAACTTGGGCATCTTTTGTGCCGTGTACTCGATGATGTCGCCAATGATGCGCATGCTGGGCGCGGGCGGGTAGATGTAGGTGTTGCGGACCATGAACTCCTTGAGGATGTCGTTCTGGATGGTGCCGCTCAAGCGGTCTTGCGCCACGCCCTGCTCTTCTGCGGCCACCACATAGCCCGCCAGCACCGGCAGCACAGCGCCGTTCATGGTCATGCTGACACTCACCCGGTCCAGCGGGATCTGGTCAAACAGGATCTTCATGTCCTCGACCGAGTCAATCGCCACACCGGCCTTGCCCACGTCACCCGTCACACGCGGGTGGTCACTGTCGTAGCCCCGGTGGGTGGCCAGATCGAAGGCCACGCTGACGCCCTGCCCACCGGCTGCCAGCGCCTTGCGGTAGAAGGCGTTGCTCTCTTCGGCGGTGGAGAACCCGGCGTACTGCCGGATGGTCCACGGTCGCACCGCGTACATGGTGGCTTGCGGGCCCCGGATGAAGGGCTCAAAGCCGGGCAGCGTATTGGTGTAGGGCAGATCGGCGGTATCGGCTGCGGTGTACAGCGGTTTGACGGTCAAGCCCTCGGGCGTCACCCAGCTCAGCCCGGCCACACCACCGCCCGGGGCTGATTTGGCAGCCGCCTTGGCCCACTGGTCCAGCGTGGCGGGGTTGAACGGCGGATGCTGGGGCGCGGTGGGTGACGGTGGCTGTGACATGGGGCGATCCTGTGGCGTTGTGCGGGGCCGCTTGTGCGTTGCCTGCGCTGTAGAAGCGTGAGGCCAACGCGGCGCCTGCGTGGTGTCTGGGCAGTGTCTGTGTGGCGGCGCTGCGGCGCCGCTGCGCCGCCGGTGCAGCGGTGTTGCTGTGCTTGCGCTGGATTGCTGCGGCGCTGCGCTGTCTTGCCCGGCATCATACCGGGTGCATAATTATGAATTCAAAATCTTTGCCAAGCTGACACCGCGTCTGACACCACCTGTCACGCGGCTGGTCCGGCAGCTTGCACCGCCCTGCGCCAGCCGCCCACACTGCAACCGGATTCAAGCCCCTTTGCCACCCCTGGACACCGCCATCACCAGCGCCCCGCCCAGCCCGGCCGTGCGCGCACCCCTGACCCCGCGCGCGCTGTACCAGGACGTGGCTGAGCGCGTGCGCCAGCAGATCTTCAACCGTGAGCTGGAGCCCGGCGCCTGGATCGACGAGCAGAAGATCAGCGCCGAATACGGCATCAGCCGCACCCCCCTGCGTGAGGCCCTCAAGGTGCTGGCAGTGGAAGGCCTGGTGACGATGAAGGTGCGGCGTGGCGCCTATGTCACCGAGATGAGCAGCACCGACGTGGCCCAGGTCTACCACCTGATGGCCTTGCTGGAAAGCGACGCCGCCGGCCAAGTGGCTGCGCGCGCCGACGCCGGCCAGATTGCCGTCCTGCAGGCACTGCACAACACGCTGGAGACCCAGGTGGGCCAGCGCGATGCGTTTTTTGCCACCAATGAGGCGTTTCATCTGCAGTTGCTGGCGCTGGCCGGCAACCGCTGGAGCGCCCAAATCGTGCAGGACTTGCGCAAAGTGATGAAGCTCAACCGCCACCTGTCGCTGTTCAAGCAGGGCCGGCTGGCCGAGTCGCTGGCCGAGCACCGCGCGGTGATGGCGGCGATGGCCTGCGGCAACGCCACCGAGGCCACCCGGCTGATGCGCGCGCATTTTGAAAACGGTTTGCAGGCGGTAGCGGCCTGAACGCCGGTGCGGCCCAGCATTGCGCTGCGCTGCCCCGCGTGATCGGTCCGTCACAACTTTCCCCACGCTGTCCCGGGGTTTGATCAGTTTCTGGTCAGCCAGGCCCGCCACACTTTTGATTGACCCCACTTGAGCAGCCCCCCATGAAAATCCACGAATACCAGGCCAAAGACATCCTGCGCCAGTTTGGCGTGCCGGTGCCACGCGGCATCCCGGCCTTCACCGTGCAAGAGGCGGTGGAGGCGGCGCAAAAGCTGGGCGGCCCGGTGTGGGTGG
>JANPOW010000235.1:0-6437 GCA_031428185.1 Betaproteobacteria bacterium
CGAGGATGAGGTACTGCTCAAATACGCCCCGGCCCAGGATCAACGCTTTCGCGACATGGTGCGTGCGTCGGCGGGCCAGCGATCAGCGGCCATGCTGTCGTTTCTGCTTGCTTATGGCGACGAGCCGTTGGTGCTGGATCAACCCGAGGACGATCTCGACAACGCCCTGGTGTCTGAGCTGGTTGTTGCGCAACTCAGGCGCAACAAGTCACGGCGTCAGGTGATTGTCATCACCCATAACGCCAACATCGTGGTCAATGGCGACGCCGATTTGGTGGTTTGCATGCAGTTTGCCGGCGGGCAGATTGCCGATCCATTGTCGGGTGGGCTGCAGGAGATTGCGGTCAGGCAGCGAATCTGCGACGTGATGGAGGGCGGGCGCGAGGCATTCAGGCAGCGCTATCGACGCATTTTCAAAGACCTGGAGCAGATGAATGGAGTTGCGCAGTGACCGGTAGAACCCTGCAGGAGTGGCTGCAACGCATTCGTTTGGGTGAGGATTCCACGCTGGAGTTGAAACGGGTGGTGTTGCGCGGGCCTGCCAAGGTATCTGACCCGCATCCCGACAGTTTGGCCGATGAGTTGGCGGCGATGGCCAATGCGGCAGGTGGTGAGTTGCTGCTGGGTGTGGATGACCAATCGCGTGAAGTGCTGGGTATTCCAGTCGACCACCTTGACACCATTGAAAAATGGATTGCGGATATCTGCCAGGACCGCGTCAAACCGGCGCTTGATGTGCAGACCGAGCACCTGATGTTGCCCGATGCGACCGGCGCGCTACTGCCGGTGGTGGTGGTGACCGTGCCGCGCAGCCTGTGGGTACACAAAAGCCCGGGCGGTTATTTCAGGCGTGTGGCCCACGCCAAGCGCGAAATGGCACCTGAGATGTTGGCGCGCTTGTTTCAACAACGCAGCCAGGCGCGCCTGATTCGGTTTGAAGAGCAGCCTGTGCCAGCGGCCCAAGCCAGTGACCTGGACCCGTTGCTGGTGCGCGCCTTTATGCGAGATGGTGAGGGCGACCCGGGCGCGCAGTTGCGGCGATTGCATTTGTTAGTAGATGACACCGGCACTGTGCGGCCCAGCGTGGCCGGCGTTTTGTTATGCACCAGCAAGCCCGTGCGGTGGCTGCCTGCCGCATATGTCCAGGCAGTGGCTTACCGCGGGCAGAACAACGACCCTGCCGACCAGATCGACGCCAAAGATTTTGACGGGCCGCTGGGGCAACAAATTTGGGACGCCTACGGATTTGTACAGCGGCACATGAGCGTGAGAGCTGACAAGGCGATAGGTCGCGTTGACCGACCGGCTTATAGCCAGCGGGCGCTTTTTGAAGCCATTGTCAATGCCGTGGCGCACCGGGACTACGCCATGGGCACGGGGCGGATTCGATTGCATGTCTTCTCGGACAGGATTGAGTTGAGTTCGCCTGGCGCCTTACCGAACTCGATGAGTATTGATGCCATGAGTGAGGTGTCGGTGCCGCGCAACGAGGTGTTGACCAGTTTGTTCTCGCGCTACTACCCGATGCAGCAGACTGGATTGGGACGCGAGTTTTTGATGGACCGCCGAGGTGCCGGTGTGGACATCATCTTGCGTGAGAGCGAGGCTTTGTCAGGTCGCCGTCCGGTCTATGAGAACCTGGCAGACTTGGAGCTTCGGCTGACCTTGTTTGCTGCGCCTCCGCAGGCCCCGGCGGGCTTGACGGCATGAAATACCGCGAGTGGATTTACGCTGTCTAGCTTTGAAAGTGAATCGAATGATCTGGGAATCTCTTTCTGCGCATACCAGCTTCGGCGGAATGCAGCATTTCTACAGCCATGTGTCGGCAGAGACAGGCCTGCCGATGCGTTTCGGGCTGTACCTGCCACCACAAATCCAAGCGGGCGCGCAAGTGCCGCTGCTGGTCTTTCTGGCCGGCCTGACCTGTTCTGAGGAAACCTTCACGATGAAAGCCGGCGCCCAGCGCCTGGCGGCTGAACTGGGCCTGGCCCTGCTGATGCCCGACACCAGCCCACGCGCGTCCGGTGTGGCCGGTGAGGCCGAGAGCTGGGACTTTGGCGTGGGCGCCGGCTTTTACCTGGACGCGACACAAGCGCCCTGGGCCACCCACTGGCGCATGGAAAGCTATCTGCTGAACGAACTTTTGCCGCAAGTCTGGGCCCAGGCGCCGGTGTTGCAAGACCGCACCGGCATCTTTGGCCACTCGATGGGCGGCCACGGTGCGCTCACACTCGCGCTGCGCCACCCCGGTGTGTTCAAGAGCCTGTCGGCCATCGCGCCCATCTGCGCGCCCACCCAGTGCCCGTGGGGCCACAAAGCCTTCAACGGCTACCTGGGCTTTGATCGCAGCAGTTGGGCCGCACACGACGCCAGTGCGCTGATGGCCAGCCAGGCCACTGCGCCCTATCCACAGGGCATCCTGGTGGACCAAGGCCTGGCCGACAAATTCCTGGCCGAGCAGTTGTTGCCCGAGGCTTTGGAGGCCGCCTGTGCCGCCATCGGCCAGCCGCTGCTGCTGCGCCGCCATGCCGGCTACGACCACGGTTATTACTTCATCGCCAGCGTGGTGGACGAGCACCTGCGCCACCATGCGCGGCAATTGGGCGTCTGAGGGCGCTGCGCTGCGCACGGCGGCGATTGCCGGCGCCCACGCAGCACGGCTTGGCAATCCGGCGTGACGGGTCAACCGGCAGCGCCCCTGCCCACGCTGGACTACCCGGCGCTGCGCCTGCGCTGGTGCCGGCTGGCGCTGCATGCGTTGGTGCGCCGCTGGGGGGTGTATGGGCTGGTGGCGATGGCGGTGGTGGGCGCCGGCAGCAACAGCCCGCTGGACGCAGCCGGCGCGCTGTCAGCGTGGCTGGTGCTGCCACTGTTCGAGGCAGCAGCCCGGCCCGGCTGGGGTGGGCTGTGGATGGGCGTGGTGATCGCCGTGCAGTCGCTGCTGGCCGGCGGCGTGGTGTGGGCCATGCGCCCGCTGTTGTGGCCGGCGCACTGGGCGGCGGCGGAGCGGGCACTGCCCATCCCGTCCGCGCTGCAGCGGCGCTCTGACCTGGCCGTGGTGGCTTGGGGCTTGCTGCCGCTGGGGCTGCTTTACGCCCTGGGCGCGGCCACCTGGCTGGTCCACCGGCCGGCCTGGCTGATGCCGTGGCGCGGGCGGGCGGTGCTGGGGCTGGTGCTGCTGGCGCTGGGCTCGCTGCTGGTGGGCGTGGCGGTGGTGCAGCTGTGGCGGCGCCCACCCGCACACCACAAGCTGCAACCCGGCGGCCACACCCCAACCGGCCCAGCCGGCGCCCCCACCCGCCTGCGCCCGGCGCTGGCCGCCCGCCGCGCCGTGCCGGCCTGGCCGGTGCTGTGGTGCTGGCCGCTGTGGCGCGGCCCGGCCCGGCGCACCGGCCAGGCGCTGCTGCTGGGCACGGCGCTGCTGGCGGGCCTGGCGCTGGGCCTGCAGCACTCGCCGCCCGCAGCCACCGGCTGGTGGCTGGCTGGTTTTGCGCTGGCCAACCTGCTGGTCAGCACCCGCGTCAATACGCTGTCGCAGCGTGAGCACACCCCGCTGCTGGCCGCCTGCGCCGTGCTGCCGCTGCCGCCGGCCGGCTTGCGGCGCCAACGGGTGGCGCTGGCCTTGCTGCCCACCGGGCTGGGCGGGCTGCTGCTGGCCGGCCTGCTGCCCTGGTCACAAACCCGGCCGCCGGTGGCGCTGGCCTACCTGTTGGCCAACGTGGCCGTGGCGCTGGTGGAGGTGTGCAGCACCCCGGCAGACGCCGGCGCCAAGGCCAGCCGCTGGCTGCTGTCGCTGGTGGTTCTCGTCGCGCTGGCCAGCGAGGTGATGGTGTGAGTGTTGACCCACCCCAATCCGACGCCGCGCCGCTGTTGTTGATCGAGAACCTCAGCTTCTCCTACCCCGGCCGGCATGTGCTCACCGGCCTGAGTGCCCGCATCGCCCCGGGCCTGACCTGGCTGCGTGGCCCCAACGGCAGCGGCAAGTCCACCCTGCTGGCGTTGCTGGCGGGGGCACTGCCGCCGCTCACCGGCCGTCTGCGGGTGCAAGGCGTGGATGCCCAGACCCAGCCGCTGGACTACCGGCGCGCGGTGTTCTGGTGCGGCCCGGGTGGCATCGCGTTTGACCACCTGCGCCCGCCCGAATATTTCGGTTTCATCGCTGGGCTCTACCCGCGTTTTGACCGCAGCGCGCTGGCGCGCCATGTGCAGGCGCTGGGCCTGGCGCCGCACCTGGGCTTGCGGCTGTCAGCGCTGTCCACCGGCAGCCAGCGCAAGGTCTGGCTGGCCGCGGCCTTGTCGGTGGGCACAGCGCTGGTGTTGCTGGATGAGCCACTCAACGCGCTGGACGCCGCGTCACTGGCCCATCTGCGTGCCGCGTTGCAGCAGGCAGGTGCTGATCGAAGCAGCGCCTGGCTGGTGGCCAGCCATGCCGCACCGGCCGGGCCGGACGGGGTGGCTGCCGTGCTTGATCTGGCCGCGCCGGCCGGGGCCGGATAGCCGCCCGAGCGTGGCCACCCACGCCTGGGCAAACCCGCAGAAATCCCGGGGACAATCGCCCCCCATGGCTATCCTCTCCCTCTCCAACGCCCACCTCGCTTACGGCCATGTTGCCTTGCTCGATGGCACTGCTTTTTCCCTCGAATCCGGCGAGCGTCTCGGCCTGATCGGCCGCAACGGCGCCGGCAAATCGTCCATGCTCAAGGTGATTGCCGGGCTGGAAAAGCTCGACGATGGCCTGCTGCAGCTCTCCCAAGGCCTGCGCATTTGCTACGTGCCGCAAGAGCCGGTGTTTGAGCCCGGCCACAGCGTGTTTGAGGCGGTGAGCGAGGGCGTGGCCGAGGCCCGCGCCGTGCGCCAGGCGTATGAGGAACATGCGGATGGTGTGGACCTGGACGCCCTGCAGACCCGCATCGAGGCGCTGGACGCCTGGACCTGGGAGCAGCGGGTGGACACCACGCTGGCCCAGTTGCACCTGGACGGCAGCCGCGACATCGGACAACTCTCAGGCGGCATGAAAAAGCGCGTGGCGCTGGCGCAGGCCCTGGTGGCGGTGCCTGACGTGCTGCTGCTGGACGAGCCCACCAACCACCTGGACCTGGACTCCATCGAGTGGCTGCAGCAACTGCTGTGCGGCTTCAAGGGCAGTGTGATGCTGATCACCCACGACCGGGCGTTTCTGGACGGTGTGGCCACCCGCATCATCGAGCTGGACCGGGGCGTGCTGCGCAGCTACCCGGGCAACTTCAGCGCGTACGAGCGGCTGAAAGAGGACCAACTCGCGTCCGATGCGCTGGCCAGCGCGCGTGCCGACAAGCTGCTGGCGCAAGAAGAGGTGTGGATCCGCAAGGGCGTTGAGGCCAGACGCACCCGCAGCGTGGCGCGCATTCAGCGGCTGGAGGTGTTGCGCGGCCAGCGCCAGGCGCGGCGTGATTCCCTTGGCCAGGTGCGGCTGGAGATCGACAGCGGCGCACCCAGCGGCAAGATCGTGGCCGAGCTGACCGATGTGTGCATGGCGTTCGGAGACAAGGCGCTGGTCAAGGATTTCACCGCCACCATCCTGCGTGGCGACAAGATCGGCCTGGTCGGCCCCAACGGCGCCGGCAAGACCACGCTGCTGAAATTGATCCTCGGTGAGCTGAAACCGGTGAGCGGCAAGATCCGCCAGGGCAGCAAGCTGGAAGTGGCCTACTTTGACCAGATGCGCGCCGGTCTCGACCTGGACGCCACGCTGGCCGACACCATCAGCCCGGGCAGCGAGTGGATCGAGTTCAACGGCCAGCGCAAACACGTCATGAGTTACCTCAATGACTTCTTGTTCTCACCCGAGCGTGCCAACTCACCCGTGCGAACCTTGAGCGGTGGTGAGCGCAACCGCGTGCTGCTGGCCCGGCTGTTTGCGCTGCCAGCCAACGTGCTGGTGCTGGACGAGCCCACCAATGACCTGGACATCGACACGCTGGAGCTGCTGGAAGAACTGCTGCAAAACTACGCCGGCACGGTGTTTCTGGTCAGCCACGACCGGCGCTTTCTGGACAACGTGGTGACCAGCCTGATTTGCTGGGAGGGTGACTTGACGCCCGGCAAGTGGCGTGAATACGAAGGCGGCATTGGTGATTGGCAGTTGCAGCGTGGCCGCATGTTGGCGGCGCAGACTGCCGCACAAGCCGCAGCGGCCAAGCCAGCCACCGCCGCACCAAGCCCCGCCGCTGCGCCCGCCGCCGCGCCGGCAGTCAAGGCGCGCAAGCTCAGCTACAAGGAAAAGCGCGAGTTGGACGAGTTGCCCGCCCGCATCGCAGCGCTTGAATCCGAACAAGCCGCACTGGCCGTGCGGCTGGCTGACCCCGCGCTTTACAGCGGCGCCGCTGCTGCGCTGCCCGCGCTGCAAACCCGCCACAGCCAGATCGACGATGACCTGCTGCTGGCGCTGGAGCGCTGGG
>JANPOW010000236.1:0-3981 GCA_031428185.1 Betaproteobacteria bacterium
AGCAACCCGCTTGTTGAGATCGATCCAACGTTCGACAGGCGCCTGCGCAGCTGTCAACTCGTCCCTCCACTTGAACGTCGACGACTCGCCACCGCGCATTCCCCAAAGCAGCGTGAGCAGCATGAAGTCGGCTGCAACCGGGTTTTCCCTTCGATAGGTCCAGGCTGCCTTCACGAACGGGCCGACAGTGGAACTGAACGACAGCGGGTTCCTGACGCCTTTCACGGCGTACTCGCGCTCCAGTTGGCTGTTGCTCCGGTACCGCCCTTCCGTCCTCAATATGGTGAACGGGTTATAAGTCAGTAACGGAGCCCGGCCCGCCGAGTGAGCATCATGGATCTCGAGCTTGATCGCCTTGTCCACGGCCGCCGTCGCCCACCGGCCCATCGCCTCGGCCGCCGTCTTGTGACCCTTGGTGACTGAGTGGAAGTCGAAGCGCGTGAGGATTTCAGCCGCCGAAATCAGGCGCACTTTGCGCGTTTGCCAGTCGCTGAACTTGGCGAAGGCCTTGTCGACCGAGAGCAGTGAGTTGGCTTTGGCAGGCTGTGCCCGCGACGTCAGATGGTGTCGATAGCGGGTGAAAACGTCTTCTAGCGTGAGCTCAGACGCTTCTATCTGCTCTGCCACATCCCTGGGGTTGGCACCGTGCTTCTTTGCGGTAGCCACCAGCGCCCGAGCCTTGTCCCGGGCCGTCTCGACGTCGATGACTTGTTCGTCCCCCTTCTTGCCTCGGGCAAGACCGACGAAGATTTTCATGTTCTTGCCGGCCACCAGCTTTTCAACCAGGAACACCGACGCCTTTTTGCCGACCCGGACGGCGAACCCGGTCGGGGCGTCCCGATGCGAGTCGTACACCAGATAATTGGGCCCTGCGAACGGCTGCCAGTCTTTCCAAGGCACGTCGGCCTCAGGGAACTTGTCGAGAGTCATTTTTCCGACGAGGTCGGTCTTCAACGCCAACTTCACGGGCGCTCCTTGGAATTAGCGGCGCTGATCGGCTCGGTTCCACCAAAAACTGGCCCGATCTCAGCCTCTGACCAGATTTTGGCGGTGATCTGGCGGACTTTTTGGCGGATCGCTCCAGGTTGACAGGGGCCACTGCAGGTCGACACAAGGCGTTAGAGAAGAGGCACAAGTTGTTGATAGATAACGAAAAAATCAAATCCGCCGAGAGGGAAGCGGCTGCCACTTCAACGCACACCCCAATGATGGCGCAGTACCTTGGCATCAAGGCCGGCTTTCCGGACACGCTGGTGTTTTACCGGATGGGTGATTTTTACGAGCTGTTTTACGACGACGCCCGCCTGGCCAGCCGCCTGCTCGACATCACGCTGACCACCCGGGGCACAAGCGCCGGTGAGCCGGTGGTGATGGCCGGGGTGCCGGTGCATTCGGTTGAAAACTACCTGGCGCGGCTGATCAAGCTGGGCCAGGCGGTGGCCATTGCCGAGCAAGTGGGCGACGTTGCGACGGCCAAGGGCCCTGTCGACCGCAAAGTGGTGCGGGTGGTCACGCCCGGCACCATCACTGACAGCGCCTTGCTGGACGACCGGGCGGATGCGCTGCTGTGCGCCATCACCAAGCACCGCGTGACCTGGGGCCTGGCCTGGCTGGGCCTGTCCAGCGGCCAACTGGGCCTGACGGAATGTGGCGACAAAGACCTGGCCGGCTGGCTGGCCAGGCTGGACCCGGCCGAGCTGCTGCTGCCCCAGGCCCTGAACACCAGCGCCGGGCCGGGCGCGTTGCCCGCCGCCATCCTGCAGCACCGCGCACCACGCACCATGCGGCCCGATTGGCAGTTTGATTCCGCGCTGGGCGTACGCAAGCTGTGCGCGCTGCTCAAGGTGGCCTCGCTGCAAGGCTTTAACGCGCAAGACCTGCCAACAGCCCACGCCGCCGCCAGCGCCTTGCTGAGCTTTGCCGAGCACACCCAAGGCCAGGCGCTGGCCCATGTGGCCACGCTGGACGTGGCCCGCGCCAGCAGCCTGATCGACCTTCCACCCGCCACCCACCGCAACCTGGAGCTGACCCAGACCCTGCGGGGTGAGGCCGCGCCCACCCTGCTGTCCTTGCTGGACAGTTGCAAGACCGGCATGGGCAGCCGCCTGCTGCGCCACTGGCTAACACACCCACGGCGCGAGCGCAGTGCCGCCAGCGCGCGCCACGACGCGATTGATGCGCTGCTGGCCCACGGCCCCGAGCCCCTGCGCCAGACCCTGCGTGGCATCAGCGATGTGGAACGCATCACCGCCCGCCTGGCCCTGCGCCAGGTGCGCCCGCGTGAGCTGAGCGGCCTGCGTGCCACGCTGCAAACCCTGCCCGCCTTGCGCGCCGCGCTGCCACCGGGTGCGGATGATTTGTTTGACGGCGACATGCCCGGCGCCAGCACGGACCCGTCCGCACCCGCTGCCACCCTGCTGCTGAGCCTGGCCCGCGCCCTCAACCCAACACCCGACCTGCACGGCCTGCTGCGGTCGGCAATCGCCGACGAGCCCGCGGTGCTGCTGCGTGACGGCGGCGTGATGGCCACCGGCTTTGATGCCGACCTGGACGAGTTGCGCGCCATCGGCCAGAACTGTGATGCCTTTTTGCTGGACCTGGAGGTGCGCGAGCGTGCCCGCACCGGCATCGGCAACCTGCGGGTGCAGTTCAACCGGGTGCATGGCTTCTACATCGAGGTCACCACGTCCGGGCTGGACCGCGTGCCGGCCGACTACCAGCGCCGCCAGACCCTGAAAAACGCCGAGCGCTTCATCACGCCCGAGTTGAAGGCCTTTGAGGACAAGGCCCTGTCGGCCCAAGACCGTGCGCTGGCGCGCGAGAAGTGGCTGTTTGAACAATTGCTCGATCAGTTGCAAACCCACCTGGCAACGCTGGGCGCACTGGCCCGTGCCTTGGCCGGGCTGGACGCCCTGGCCGCCCTGGCCGAGCGCGCCAGCACCCTGGGCTGGTGCCGGCCGCGTTTTGTGCCGCAGCCCGCCATTGACATCAGCCGCGGCCGCCACCCGGTGGTGCAGGCCAGGCTGGCCGAGACCGGTGGCCCCAACTTCATCGCCAACGATTGCCGACTCGACGCACGCAGCCGCCTGTTGATCATCACCGGCCCCAACATGGGCGGCAAATCCACCTACATGCGCCAGGTGGCCTTGATCGTGCTGCTGGCCAGCATGGGATCTTTTGTGCCGGCCGATGCCTGCAGCCTGGGGCCGATTGACGCCATCCACACCCGCATCGGCGCGGCCGATGACCTGGTCAATGCCCAGTCCACCTTCATGCTGGAGATGACCGAGGCCGCTGCCATCATGCACAGCGCCACCGAACACAGCTTGGTGCTGATGGACGAGATCGGCCGCGGCACCAGCACCTTTGATGGTTTGGCGCTGGCCAGCGCCATCGCAAGCCAACTGCATGACAAAAACCGCGCCTTCACGCTGTTTGCCACCCACTACTTTGAGCTGACCGAGTTCCCGGCCATACACCTGCGGGCGCAAAACATGCATGTCTCGGCGGTGGAGGTGGGGCATGACATCGTGTTTTTGCACGCCATCGAGCCCGGCCCGGCCAGCCGAAGTTACGGTGTGCAGGTGGCGCGGCTGGCCGGCATGCCCGCAGCACTGGTGCGCCAGGCGCGCGCCACACTGGAGGCGCTGGAGGCCAAGGCCCGCGCCGGTGACTTGCAGGTGGATTTGTTTGCCGCACCACCAGCCGCTAGCGCGCCAGAGCCATCGGCCGTGGACGCCGCGCTGGCCACCATCAACCCCGACGCGCTGACGCCACGCGAAGCGCTGGACGCGCTGTACCGGCTCAAAGCCATCCAGACCGTAGCTGCCCCACCCGCATCCACCCAAACCGGCCCTATCGGCCCATGACCCCATGACGTATTGCATCGGCATCCGCATCAACGCGGGCCTTGTGTTTTTGTCGGATTCGCGCACCAACGCCGGCATTGACCAAATCAGCACCTTCCGCAAGATGATCGTC
>JANPOW010000237.1:0-5300 GCA_031428185.1 Betaproteobacteria bacterium
CGGATTTTTTGCAGGATCACCTGCTTGGCGGCCATGGCGCCGATGCGGCCGATCTCCACCGACGCCACCGGCTCTTCGATGAAATCACCGACTTCGATCTCGGCAATGCGGTCGAGTGCGTCCGACAGCATTTCTTCGCCGTCCGGGTTTTGCAGGCCGGCTTCGTCAGGCACCACCAACCAGCGGCGGAAGGTTTCGTATTCGCCGGTGTCGCGGTCCACCGCGACACGGATTTCGACCTCGCCGCCATGCAGCTTTTTGGTGGCCTGCGCCAGCGCCGCCTCGACCGCGCCAAACACCACATCGCGGTCCACGCTCTTCTCGCGCGAGATGGCATCAACCAACATCAACATTTCGCGGTTCATCAGTCCTGACCTCCATCAACCTTCTGTGCCTCGAGCGCCTGCTCTTGGTCCTGTTCTGCGTCCAACTCGGCGCCTTGACCGCGGCGGCCCTTGAAATCGACCACCGGCACGAGGCGCGCCTCACGCACCTCATCCAGCAAAAAATCCAATGTCTGCTGCGCGGCAGATGCGTCCGGCACACCCGCAACCGCCGCCAATTTGGCGGCCCGCTTGCTGGCCGTGCGCGACACCGGCTTGTCGGCCGGCAAGATCAAACGCCAAGCCTCTGCCGACGTGCCCGCCACCAGTTCACCACGCCATTTGCGCCGACCTTGAAACTGCTCATGCAAGGTGACCTCAACATCCACACCGACAAAACGGGCCCAATCGGCCGGCTTTTTGAGCGGCCGGTCCAGCCCGGGGGACGACACCTCCAGCCGCGAGTAGTCCACCGCTTCCACTTCAAGCAAGAACTGCAACTGCCGCGTCACGATCTCACAGTCTTCAACCACCACCGCCTCACCAACGCCGGTACCGTAGGACTGGCCCGGCAGGCGGTCGATGGTGACGCGCAGCAAGCCGCCAGCCGCCCGTTCGACATCCACGAGGTCATAGCCCAGCCCTGTGACGGTGCGCTCAAGCGCTTGTTGCCAACTCATCGTGCCCGAAGCGGTCTTTCTGTATGGTTGCGGTTCTGTCGCCGCGGTTCTGTCGCGGTCACGGCGTGACAGCTACTCTACCGGCGTGTCGTTTGATGGCTGCCTTGACCAAACCACTGCGGTCAAAAGCGGTCAACCCCCCCCCGAAAGCGTGACGCTCTAAAACGTTCAAACAAAAAAAATGGGCTGGAAAAGGCCCGCCCAACTTTGCTCTTCAGCGAAAGATGGGATTGTAGCCTGAGGGCATTGGGCCGGCAATACCCGGGGGCGGGCAAGTGCGGCAGCATGCGAGAATCATGGGCTTATCTGCCCCGCAACTACACCGTAACGACAGGGACTGTCACCCATGGGTTTTCTCGCCGGCAAGCGTTTGCTGATCACGGGCGTGTTGAACAACCGCTCCATCGCCTACGGCATCGCCCGGGCCTGCCACCGCGAGGGCGCCGCGCTGGCCTTCAGCTACCAGGGCGAACGCTTCAAAAGCCGCATCACTGAGTTTGCGGCCGAGTTTGGCTCCAGCCTTGTGTTTGATTGCGATGTGTCGGACGACGCGCAGATCGACCAGCTGTTTGCCGACCTGGGCCAACACTGGGACCAGTTTGACGGCTTTGTGCATGCCATCGCCTTTGCCCCGCGTGAGGCGATTGCCGGTGATTTTCTCGACGGCATGACACGCGAGAACTTCCGCATCGCGCACGACATCTCCAGCTACAGCTTCCCGGCCCTGGCCAAGGCCGCCCTGCCCCGGTTGCGCCCCGGCGCCGCGCTGCTCACCCTCAGCTACCTGGGCGCCCTGCGCTACGTGCCCAACTACAACACCATGGGCCTGGCCAAGGCGTCACTGGAGGCCGGTGTGCGCTTTCTGGCGCAAAGCCTGGGCGCCAAGGGCATCCGCGTGAACGGTATTTCGGCTGGGCCGATCAAGACGCTGGCGGCCTCGGGCATCAAGGATTTTGGCAAGCTGCTGAGTGAGTTTGCCGCCAGCACGCCCATCCGCCGCACCATCACCATCGACGACGTGGGCAATGCCGCCGCGTTTTTGCTGTCTGACCTGGCCGGCGGCATCAGCGCCGAGATCATGTACGTGGACGGCGGGTTCAGCCAGGTGGCGATGGTCAACCCCGCCGCTTGACCGGCGCCGCAGGCGCTTCGGTGCGGGGCGCGTCAGTTCCGCACGCAGTCCACGTAGTAACGGCCCTCAGCGCCACCTTCGTCCTCCACCAGGCCATGCACGTCGGTGGCAAAACCCGGGAAGCTGGCGTTGAACTGGCGGGTGAACTTGAGGTACTGCACGATCTTGCGGTTGAAGCGTTCACCCGGGATCAGCAGCGGGATGCCGGGCGGGTACGGTGTGAGCAACGCGGTGGTGATGCGGCCTTCAAGCTCGTCGATGTCCACCCGCTCGGTTTCACGCCGCGCGATGTGGGCAAAGGCGTCGCTGGGCTTCATCGCCGGCTGCAGATCAGACTGGTAGACATCGGTGGTCAGCCTGGCGATATCACCTTTGGCGTAGGCCTCGTGCATGGTCTGGCACAGGTCTTTGAGACCCATCTTTTCGTACTGCGGATGGGCGTGGCAGAACTCCGGCAGGATGCGCCACATCGGCGCGTTGCGGTCGTAGTCGTCCTTGAACTGCTGCAGTGCGGTCAGCAGCGTATTCCAGCGGCCTTTGGTGATGCCGATGGTGAACAGGATAAAAAACGAGTACAGGCCGGTCTTCTCCACCACCACGCCGTGCTCGGCTAGGAATTTGGTCAACACACCGGCCGGGATGCCGGTCTTGGCAAACTTGCCCGACATGTCCATGCCCGGCGTGATGATGGTGCACTTGATCGGGTCCAGCAGGTTGAAGCCGGCCGCCAGGTCACCAAAGCCGTGCCACTTGTCCTTGGCCTTGAGGGTCCAGGATTCAGCGCGGCCAATGCCTTCTTCGACCAGCTTGTCCGGGCCCCAGACCTTGAACCACCAGTCCTTGCCAAACTCCTTGTCCACCTTGCGCATGGCGCGGCGGAAGTCCAGCGCCTCTTTGATGCTTTCTTCTACCAGCGCGGTGCCACCGGGCGGCTCCATCATCGCGGCGGCCACATCGCAGCTGGCAATGATGGCGTACTGCGGGCTGGTGCTGGTGTGCATCAGGTAAGCCTCGTTGAACAGGTGCTTGTCCAGGTGCACTGTCTGCGAGTCTTGCACCAGCACTTGTGAGGCCTGGCTCAAGCCGGCCAGCAGTTTGTGGGTGGATTGGGTGGCGTAGACCATTGCCTCTTTGGGGCGCGGCCGGCTCTTGCCCATGGCGTGGAAGCTGCCGTAAAACTTGTGAAAAGCCGCGTGCGGCAGCCAGGCTTCATCGAAGTGCAGGTTGTCGATGTAGCCATCGACCATGCCTTTGATCACCTCGGTGTTGTAGAGCACACCGTCATAGGTGCTCTGCGTCAAGGTCATGATGCGCGGCCGCACGGTTTTTGGGTCAACCCCAGCCAGCAGCGGGTTCTTGGCGATCTTGCGCTCGATGGCCTCACGGCTGAATTCACTCTGCGGGATCGGGCCGATGATGCCGTAGTGGTTGCGTGTGGGCGTCATGAATACCGGCACCGCACCGGTCATGATGATCGAGTGCAGGATGCTCTTGTGGCAGTTGCGGTCCACCACCACCACATCACCCGGCGCCACCGTGTGGTGCCAGACCATCTTGTTGCTGGTGCTGGTGCCATTCGTGACAAAAAAACAATGGTCGGCATTGAAGATGCGCGCCGCATTCTTCTCGCTGGCGGCCACCGGGCCGGTGTGGTCCAACAACTGGCCCAGTTCTTCCACCGCGTTGCACACATCCGCGCGCAGCATGTTCTCGCCAAAAAACTGGTGGAACATCTGGCCCACCGGGCTTTTCAAAAACGCCACGCCACCCGAGTGCCCCGGGCAGTGCCACGAATACGAACCGTCTTGCGCGTAGTCGATCAGCGCCTTGAAAAATGGCGGTGCCACGCCGTCCAGGTAGCTTTTGGCCTCGCGGATGATGTGGCGCGCCACAAACTCCGGCGTGTCCTCAAACATGTGAATGAAGCCATGCAGCTCACGCAGGATGTCGTTGGGGATGTGCTGGCTGGTGCGTGTCTCGCCGTACAAATAAATCGGGATGTCGCTGTTCTTGAAGCGGATTTCCTGGATGAACTTGCGCAGGCTCAGCACCGCCGGGTCCAGCTCAGGCCCGGGGGTGAACTCTTCATCGTCGATCGACAGGATGAAGGCGCTGGCGCGGCTTTGCTGCTGGGCAAACTGGCTCAGGTCACCGTAGCTGGTGACGCCCAGCACCTCGAAGCCCTCTTTCTCGATCGCCTGGGCCAGCGCGCGGATGCCCAGGCCGGAGGTGTTCTCGGACCGGTAGTCCTCGTCGATGATGACGATCGGGAAGCGGAAATGCTGCATCGAGATGGCTCCTCTGGAGCGGGCAAACAACGGTGAAAAAACCAGGGCGGATGGCGACCCACCCCCGGCGAAGGGGCGAAGTGTAGAGGCGATCCCCGTCATGCCCATGACCAACCCGGCGCCCGGCGCGCTGGCTACACTGGCCGCGCCGGGCAGGACGCCTGGCGTGAGGAGGACGCGATGGCCTGGAGCGCCGCCACCGCCTGGTGGCTGGCCGGTGCGGGCCTGGTGGCCGCAGAGCTGGCCAGCGGCACCTTTTACCTGTTGATGCTGGGCCTGGGTGCAGCGGCAGCGGCGCTGGCGGCGCATGCCGGGCTGGGCTTGACGGGCCAGTTGCTGGTGGCGGCACTGGTGGGCGGCGGTGCGGTGGCGGCCTGGCATCTGCTGCAAATGCGACGCCGCAGCCGGCAAGCGCCCGCAGCCGCCAGTGCCAACCGCGACCTCAACCTCGACATTGGCAGCAGCGTGCATGTGGCGCACTGGCGGGCCGATGGCAGCGCCCGCGTCAACCACCGCGGCGCCGGCTGGGACGCCCGCTTTGCCGGCAGCGGCACGCCCGCAGCGGGTGACTTCACCATCCGCGCGGTGGACGGCAATTGCCTGCTGCTGGACCAGGGCTGAAGCCCGCCTGCGCGCCCCTTGCCCCCCAACTCGCCTGACATACCGAAAGCCCCCAAATGGAATACATCGCGCTGTTGTTGCTGGTGATCGCCGTGATCTTCATTGCCCGGTCCATCAAGGTGGTGCCGCAGCAAAACGCCTGGGTGGTGGAGCGGCTGGGCAAGTACCACGCCACGCTGACGCCGGGCCTGAACATCCTGGTGCCGTTTGTTGACCGGCTGGCCTACAAACATTCACTCAAAGAGATCCCGCTGGA
>JANPOW010000238.1:0-6044 GCA_031428185.1 Betaproteobacteria bacterium
GACTTTGTGGCCCAGCGCCACAACGTGCTGCTGTGCTCCACCATCATCGAGACCGGCATCGATGTGCCCAGCGCCAACACCATCGTCATCAGCCGGGCCGACAAGTTTGGCCTGGCCCAACTGCACCAGCTGCGCGGGCGCGTGGGCCGCAGCCACCACCAGGCCTACGCCTACCTGCTGGTGCCCGATACCGAGACCCTGACCAAGCAAGCCCAACAACGGCTGGACGCGATCCAGAGCATGGAGGAACTGGGCTCCGGCTTTTACCTGGCGATGCATGACCTGGAGATCCGCGGCGCCGGTGAGGTGCTGGGCGAGCACCAGAGCGGCAACATGATGGAGGTGGGCTTCCAGCTCTACAACGACATGCTGGCGGAGGCGGTGCGGGCCTTGAAGGCCGGCCAGGAGCCCGATTTGCTCAGCCCCACCGGCGTGTTTGGCGGCGCCACCGAGATCAACCTGCACGCCCCCGCGCTGCTGCCCGACAGCTATTGCGGTGATGTGCATGTGCGGCTCAACCTTTACAAACGCCTGGCCACGGCCGACAAGCCCGAGCAGTTGGACACGTTGCTGGAAGAGTTGACGGACCGCTTTGGCAAGCTGCCCACCCAGGGCCAGACCCTGTTTGACACCCACCGCCTGCGGGTGCTGGCGCGGCCGTACGGCGTGTCCAAGATCGACGCCAACCCCAAGCTGATGAGCATCACGTTCCGCCCGAATCCACCCATCGACGCGCTGAAGATCATCGCGCTGGTGCAGAAGAACAAAAACATCAAACTGGCCGGCAACGACAAGCTGCGCATCGAGCGCGAATTTGCCGCCCCGCAAGACCGGGCGCAGTATGTGCGGGATGTGCTGCGGGCGCTGGGGCCACCAACGGCGGCGCTGCGGTAGTTTTGCGGTGGACCTGCCGCTTTATTAAAATCAAGTGATGAACCCAATGCCATCCAAACTGCAATTGATTGCGCAATTGATTGCACAAGCGATTGCACAGGCGTTTTGGACAGCGCCGACGCAGACAACCACACAGCACATTGGCGCTTCAAAACAATGATCACCCGATTTACCATTCGCAACTTCAAGCGTCTGCAACATGCCACGCTGGACTTGGGCAGCGCTGCGGTATTCATCGGCCCCAACAATTCGGGCAAAACCACCGCGCTCCAGGCATTGGCGCTGTGGGACATCGGTTGGCGCCGCTGGGCCGAAAAGCGAGATCGCAGCGCAGCGTCTGACCGCCCTGGCGTCACCATCAACCGCCGTGACCTGTTCGCCATTCCAGTGCCCAGTGCCAAATTGCTGTGGGCCGACCTGCATACCCAAGACAGCAGCCGCAAGGGCAGCGAAGCCAAAACCGAAAAGGTCTACATCAGCTTGACCGCTGAAGGCGACCACGCCGGCGCGCCGTGGCGTTGCGCGCTGGACTTTTACTACGCCAATGAAGAATCCTTTTACTGCCGTCTGCGCGATGGCGATGGCGGCAAAGTGCCAGAAGGTGCCCGCCAACACGCTGTCGTTTTTCTGCCTCCGATGTCCGGCCTGGCGGAGCGCGAATATCGAAAAGAACAAGGCGAAATCAGCGTCTTGATTGGTGAAGGCCAGACGGCACAGGTCTTGCGCAACCTCTGCTGGCAATTGCATTCGCGCAGCGACCAGGGCGCGTGGCGGACATTGCGTGACCGGATCGAAGCCATGTTTTCCATTCGCCTCAATCCGCCGATTTATATCAAGGAGCGCAGCGAGTTATCGCAGACCTATCTGGAACGCAACGGCGTTGAACTCGACCTCTCATCGGCCGGCCGTGGCTGCCAGCAGGTGATGCTGTTGTTGTCCTTCTTGCTGGCCAACCCCGGCTCGGTCTTGCTGCTGGACGAGCCCGATGCACATCTTGAAATCCTGCGGCAACGCGACGTGTACAACCTCATCACCGAAATTGCTGCCGGCAATGGATCACAGATCGTCGCGGCCAGCCATTCAGAGGTGGTATTGCAAGAAGCCGCAGAACGCGACGTCGTCATGGCCTTTGTGGGTCAGCCACACCGCATCGACACCCGCTCCAGACAAAGTCAGGTCAAAAAGGCGCTGGAGAGCATCCGCATGGCCGACTACTACCTGGCCGAGCAAAAAGGCTGGATGTTGTACCTTGAGGGCTCAACTGATTTGGCGATTCTCAGAAGCTTGGCCTTGCGCCTGGCGCACCCAGCGGCAACGCTGCTCAGCGACGCAGTACCGGTGGTCTATCTGGGCAGCAATAAGCCGCAAGAGGCCAGGGACCACTTTCATGGGTTGCGGGAGGCCAAGCCAGACCTGGTAGGTTTTGCCCTGTTTGATCGACTGGACAGAGAGTTGCAAACCGGGTCGGTGCTGACAGAGCGCATGTGGAGTCGTCGCGAAATCGAGAATTATCTGGTCACACCAGACAGCCTGGCAGCATTTGTCGTTGCTGACCTGCGGCAGGACGATCTGTTAGACCTCAGCGAGCGCGAACGGCGCATCGAGTGCCTGACTATTTGTATCGATGAGCTGGTGACCGCACTCAAGGTGGCACGGCGGCCAGACCCCTGGGGGCCAGACATCAAAGTGACGGATGAGTTTCTCGATCCACTATTCGAAAACTACTTTCAACGGCTTGGCACGCCGCAGCAAATCTACAAGCGCGACTACCACGGATTGGCCGACGTACTGCCGCTGCACCAAATAGACGCAGAAGTTAACCGGCAACTTGATGCGCTGGTCGCCGCAGCGTCGTTGGCCAAGCCCGCAGTTTGAATCGCCCGGCCCCGGTTGCCCGGCAGCCTCCGGTCCCGCAGAACACTTGGCTTGATTGTCGGCAACCGGGATTCTCAATCCGCCGCTGCCCCGTGCATCCGGTCCAACCGGTTCATCGCCCAAGCGTAGTACCACACGATGGCGCAAAACACCCCCAGCGCGCCCTGTGCGGTGGCCCAGAAGCCAAAAGGCCAGCCAAAGAAGTTGAAGGCCAGTGACTGGCCAAACCAGCCCACGGTCAAGGTCACCACGCCCCAGATCAGCAACAGCGCGCGGCTCAGGCGCACGGTTTGCTGCCAGTAGGCGCTGGTGCGGGTGGTATTTGGTGCCGCGGCAGCCGTCTGTGTGGTGGGCTTCATGGTCGGCGATGCTAGCGCTTTTGCAGCCCAGACCGCCACAGACCAACATGCGAGAATTGCCGCCTGCCAGCACCGGCTGGCCCCGCAAGTGATGCCACAAACCCGCCACAAACCCGCCACAAACCCGCCGCAAACCCGCCACAACCCGCCACAAACCCTGCCGCCCGCGCGGCGCCGCAAGACATCCCCGGACACCACCCCAAATGGACATCGAACAAGTCAACGCCATCGGCACGCTGCTCGCCGATCTGAGCGCCCGCACCGAGCAGCTTCGGGGGTATCTTTGACTACGACCGCAAAGCCCTGCGCCTGAACGAGGTTGTTGCCGCTCTCGAAAACCCCCCCGTCTGGAACGAGCCAAAGCGCGCCCAAGAGCTGGGCCGCGAGAAAAAAACGCTGGAAGACGTGGTCGGCACCATCGACCACCTCAAAAGCAATCTCGACGACAACGCCGAGCTCTACGAGATGAGCAAGGCCGACGAGGCCTTTGATGATTTGGCCGCGATTGAGGCCGACGCCAGCAAGCTGCGCGAGACGGTGGAGCAACTTGAATTCCGCCGCATGTTCAGCAACCCGGCTGACCCGTTGAACTGTTTTGTCGACATCCAGGCCGGCGCCGGTGGCACCGAGGCCAATGACTGGGCCGGCATGCTGCTGCGCCAGTACCTCAAGTACTGCGAGCGCAAAGGCTTCAAGACGACGATGGAAGACGAGACGCCGGGGGAGATCGCCGGCATCAAAAACGCCACCATCAAGGTGGAAGGCGATTACGCGTTTGGCCACCTGCGCACCGAGACCGGTGTGCACCGCCTGGTGCGCAAAAGCCCGTTTGATTCAGCCGGCGGCCGCCACACCAGCTTTGCGTCGTTGTTTGTCTACCCCGAGGTGGATGACTCCATCGAGATCGACATCAACCCGTCCGATGTGCGGGTGGATACCTTCCGCGCCAGCGGCGCCGGTGGCCAGCACATCAACAAGACCGACTCTGCGGTGCGGCTGACGCACATCCCCACCGGCATCGTGGTGCAGTGCCAGGACGGCCGCAGCCAGCACAGCAACCGCGATGTGGCCTGGAAACGGCTTCGTTCGCGCCTCTACGACCACGAGATGCGCAAGCGGATGGAAGAACAACAGAAGCTGGAAGACACCAAGACCGATGTGGGCTGGGGCCACCAGATCCGCAGCTACGTGCTGGACAACAGCCGCATCAAGGATTTGCGCACCAACGTCGAGATCAGCAACACCCAGAAGGTGTTGGACGGTGACTTGGACCCGTTCATCCAGGCCAGCTTGAAGCAAGGGCTGTGAGGCGCTGCATTGCCTGGATTCGAGCCTGATGCCGGGCAACAGCCGCCTATACTGGTTGTGTCACAAAATCCTTATGCGTGTCACATGAAAATCATCAACGTGCGGGAATTGCGCAGCGTCATGCCCCACCTGCGCCAGACCCTGGCGCAAGAGCAAGAGTTGCTGCTGGTGAGCAACGGCGAGCCTGTGGCGCGCATCTTGGCCGTGCCCCGCAAGCGGGATGTGCCGTCACTGGCAGCGCACCGCGCGTTGATGGCGCCCCTGCCTGCCGGAACCTTGCAAGGCCTGCTGCGCCAGGGCCGTGACCAGGGCTGATGCAGTGGCCACCTATTTCGACACCAGCGCAATGGCCAAGCGCTACATCGCCGAGGCCGGGTCGGACACGGTGGACACCTTTTTGGCCGGCCACGACGACGATTGTGTGATCTGCCCGTTGGTGGCCACCGAGTTCGAATCCATCTTGCAACGCCTGTTGCGCCAGGGCTTGATTGCGCCCGACTTTGCGGCCCGCGCACGCAGCAGTTTTGCAGCCGACCTGAGCGGCGCGCTGTGGGCCATGCGGCCTTTTGAGGTGGCCAGCTTTGGCCGGGCCAGCACCCTGCTGCGTGATCTCAACACCCCTTTGGCCACGCTGGATGCGCTGCACCTGGCCTGCGCCATTGAACTGCACTGCACCGCGCTGGCCACCAGCGACCGTCAACTGGCCAGAGCCGCGTTAGCCAGCGGCCTGGTTGTCCACTCCTTTGTGAATTGAGGCACCCCATGCGTGAAGGCCCCTCCACCCTGATCCGCCGCGAGGACTACACCGCCCCGGCCTTCTGGATCCGCCGTGTCGACCTGTGCTTCGATTTGGACCGCGCCAAGACCATCGTGGCCAGCAAGCTGACCATCGAGCGCAACGCCGACGCCGCACCCGGCCAGCCGCTGCGCCTGCACGGCGAGGACCTGACGCTGCTGCGCTGCCTGGCCGACGGCGAGAGTGTGTCCTTCCGCCATGAAGCCGGCTTTTTGGTGATCGACAACCCGCCGCTGGCCAACAGCTTCACGCTGGAAATCCGCAACACCTGCGCGCCCGAGAAAAACACACAACTGTCAGGCCTGTACACCAGCGGTGGTGGGTTTTTTACCCAGTGCGAGGCTGAAGGCTTTCGCCGCATCACCTACTTTTCAGACCGGCCGGACGTGATGGCCACCTTCACGGTGACGCTGCGGGCCGACAAGGCCAAGTACCCGGTGCTGCTGAGCAACGGCAACCTGGTGGAGCAGGCCACGCTGGACAACGGCCGCCACATGGCCAAGTGGTTTGACCCCTTCCCCAAGCCAAGTTATTTGTTTGCGCTGGTGGCGGCTGATCTGGTGTGCCGTGAGCAGCGCATCCAGTCGCTGGCCGGCAAAGACCATTTGCTGCAGGTGTATGTGCGGCGTGGTGACCTGGACAAGACCGAGCATGCGATGAACTCGCTGATCGCCTCAGTCGCCTGGGACGAAGCCCGCTTCGGGCTGCCGCTGGATCTGGAGCGATTCATGATCGTCGCGGTGGGCGACTTCAACATGGGCGCGATGGAGAACAAGGGCCTCAACATCTTCAACACCAAGTTTGTGCTGGCC
>JANPOW010000239.1:0-15918 GCA_031428185.1 Betaproteobacteria bacterium
CTGCTGATCAGCAGCCCGCAGGGTGACCGCCTGATGTTGTGGGATACCCCCGGTTTTGGTGACAGCCTGCGTCTGGCGCGCCGCCTGGCGCAGGCCGGCAACCCGCTGGGCTGGCTGCTCACGCAGGTCTGGGACCGTTTCCGCGACCGTGCTTTCTGGGCCAGCCAACAGGCCATCCGCCATGTGCTGGGCCAGGCCGATGTGGCCATCTACTTGGTCAACGCCGCTGAGGCGCCGCAGGATGCCGCCTACCTGGCGCCCGAGCTGCAGGTGCTGGCGCTGCTGGGCAAGCCGGTGGTGGTGGTGCTCAACCAGCTGGGGCCACCGGGCACAGCGGCCGACGAGGCCGCACAACTGAGCGCCTGGCAAGCCCACCTGGCACCCTTGGCCGGTGTGCACAGCGTGCTGGCGCTGGATGCGTTTGCCCGCTGCTGGGTGCAAGAGGGCGCACTGCTGCGGGCCGTGTTGCAGGCCCTGCCGGCCGCGCAACAGCCGGCGATGGCGCGCTTGTCGGCGGCTTGGGGCGCACGCGCCCACAGCACCTGGCAGGCGGCGATGGCGCTGCTGGCGCAACGCGTGGGCCGTGCCGTGGTGGACCACCAGGCGCTGGCCGGCAGCACCTGGGCCGCGCCGCTGCGCGCCGGCCTGCAGCGCCTGGTGGCCGCGCTGGGCGCCGGCGTTGAGGCCGACAGCGGCCCGCAAGCCACCGCGATGGCGGCACTGGCCGACCGGCTGGATGCCGAGGTGCGGCGCAGCACCGAGGCGCTGATCGGCCTGCATGGCCTGGACGGCCGCGCCAGCGGCGAGGTGCTTGGCAAACTGGCGCGCCACTTTGCCAAGCGTGAGCCGGTCAGTGAGGGCCGCGCCGCGCTGTGGGGCGGGCTGGTGACTGGCGCGCTGGCGGGCCTCAAGGCCGACATCGCCAGCGGTGGCCTGACGCTGGGTGGTGGCCTGCTGGCCGGTGGGGTGTTGGGTGCGCTGGGTGCGGCCGGTGCGGCGCGTGGCATCAACCGGGTGCGTGGCCTGGACCGCAGCCTGCTGGCCTGGGACGACAGCGTGATTGCCGCGCTGCTGCAATCTGCCCTGCTGGGCTACTTGGCGGTGGCCCACCACGGCCGCGGCCGGGGTGCCTGGCAGCAGCTTGATCCCCCCGCCGCCTGGGTGGACGCGGTAGGTGCCGCACTGGCCGCCCAGCAACCGGCGCTGCAGGCCTTGTGGCAACAACGCCCGGGCTGGATGGCCGAAGCGCTGGCGGCGCCACCGCCCGACCCGGCAGCCGGCAGCACACCTGGTGCAGCGCCATCACAACCGCAACCACCGGCCGCGCTGCTGCACCTGCTGCAGACACTGCTGTGCCAGGCCAGCGCCGATGTGCTGCTGCGCCTGTACCCCGACGCCGCCGCCTCGGCGGGCCTGGCCGCACCGGCAGCACCACCACCACCACCACCACCACCGTGACGCGGCCAGCGCCGGGCTACAGGTTCTCCAGGTACATCCGGTTGTAGGTCGGGCTGATGATCAGCTGGTTGATGCAGGCATGGGGTGGCAGCTCGGCAATGAAGCGGATGGTGGCGCCCAGGTCCTCGGGCTGCAGCATGCGGGCGCGGTCTTGCGCGCTGGGTGGCACGGGGCGCCGGTCCATGATGGGCGTGGCCACCTCGGCCGGGCAGATGGCGCAGGCGCGGATGCCGTTGCCACACTCCTCCATGTTGATGGTTTCGGTCAGCGCCGTGACCGCGTGCTTGCTGCCGTTGTAGGCCGCGCCAGTCAGCTTGGGGTGGTACACCCCGGCCCAGGACGACACGTTGATCACCAGCCCACCCTGCTGTGCCCGCATCGCCGGCAGCACAGCATGCACGGTGTGGAAAGTGCCGTCCAGATTGGCACCGATCACCGTGCGCCAGCCGTCCACGGTCTGGTTTTTCCAGAACCGGTTGGGGGTGTTGAGGCCGGCGCTGTTGAGCAAGATGTCAATCCGGCCGTGGCGCGCCAGGATGCCGGCGGCCACCGCTTGCACAGCCGCTGCATCGGCCACATCCAGCACCGCCACCTCGGCCTGGCCGCCGGCCGCGTTGATCTTGTCGGCTTCCAGCGCCAGCAACTCGGCGCGCCGGCCCGACAGCACCACCACCGCACCGGCCTGCGCCAGCGCCTGTGCGCCCGCCAAGCCGATGCCGCTGCCGGCGCCTGTGATCCAGGCCACCTGGCCTGTGAGTGTCATTGCCATGTTGGTCTCCATGTGTGCGTTCGAGTGTGTACGTTCAAGTGCGTGCGTTTGAGCGCGTGAGTATGCGTGCGTGAGTTTGGGTGCGTGACTCTGCCCAGGCTTGCCGGGCGCTCAGGGTTTGAGCCCTGTCTTGCCAAATTGCCACAGCAAAAAGCTGTAGATGTCGGCGTTTTTGCTGGCCGCTTGTTGCGCCGTGCTGCCCACGCCGTGGCCGGCTTGCGCGTCCAGCCGCAGCAGCACCGGTTTGCCGCTGTTGCTGGCGGCTTGCAGCCGGGCAGCGGCTTTGGCGCTGTGCCACACGTCCACCCGGGGGTCGTTCAGGCCGTGGATCAGCAGCACGGCGGGGTAGGCTGTGTTGTCGCGCATCTGGTGGTAGGGGCTCATCGCCAGCAAGGCCGCAAACTCGGCCGGGTTTTTGTAAGAGCCGAACTCAGAAATGTTGGTGATGCCGTTGGCCGATTCTTCGGCCCGCACCGCGTCCATCACACCCACATCAAAGATGGCGGCGGCAAACAGGTCGGGTGCGGTGGTCACCGCCCGGCCGACGAAGATGCCACCCGCGCTGGTGCCCCAGATGCCCAGCGTGGCCGGGCTGGCGTAGCGCTGGTCGATCAACCACTTGGCGCAGGCAATGCCGACAAGCCAGGTGTTGGGCTTGCTGGCCTTGAAGCCGGCGCGGTACCAGGCGTCCCCAAACGCGCCGCTGCCGCGCACGTTGGCGTAGGCCATCACGCCGCCTTGCTCCAGCCAGGCGATGCTGCGCGGGTCAAACCGGGCCTCAAACGAGAAGCCGTAGGCGCCGTAGCCCACCAGCAGCGTGGGGTTGCTGCCATCCAGCAGCAGGCCTTTGCGGTGGATGATGGCCAGCGGCACCTGGGCGCCATCGTGGCTGGGCACCAGCACTTCGGTCACCGTCAGCTCCGGCGTGCCGGGCGGCACGGTATCGCGGCGCAGGCCGGTGTCTTGCGGTGCGCTGCCGGGGCTTAACCGCAGCACGCGGGGTGGGGCGGTCCAGGCGCTGGTGGCCACCCACACGTCGTGATAGCTGTGGGCCTCGTCGCCCACCAGCGCGGTGGTGCCGGGCTGCCCGGGTGCCAGGTCAACGCCATCGGCCGGGGCGTTGCCGGGGGCGTTGTCGGCATGGCGCATCACCCGGCTGGCAAAACCTTGCTGCACCTCGGTGTAGACCGCGTCGGCAGCCAGCGCAAAACCAGTCAACACCCCGCTGCTGGGCTCGGCGACACGTTGCACAGCATTCGCCAGCAGCGGCTGGCGCAAGTCCAGCGCCAGCACCCGGCCACGCGGCGCGCCGGCGTAGGTGCGCAGGTACAGGGTGTCACCGCGCATTTGGGCGTCGGTGATCTTGTCGTCAAAAGTCGACACAGCGCGCCAGCGGATGGCCGCACCACGCGGCAGATCGGCCAGCGGCGCGGCAAACAGCTTGCCCTCGGGCACGGTGGTGTCGGTGGTGCGGGCCAGCATCCAGCGGCTGCCCGGGGCAAACAGCACGCTGGCCACGTCCAGCCGGTCTAGCTTGAGGGTGGTGTTCACCAGCGGGCCGAACAGCGGGCGCGGCGCGGCGGTGGGGTGGCTGCGGTCCAGCAGGACGACAGTGCTGTCCAGAAAGGTCTCGGTCTCGGGTGTGCCGGCCGGCAAGGCACGCACCTGGTTGAAGGCCAGGTGGCGGCTGTCGGGTGTCCAGTGCAGCAGGTCTTCATGCACCCGGGGGATGGGCTGGCCCAGCTAGCGCCCGCTGGCGATGTCTTGCAGGTGCAGCGACGCGTCCTCTGACCCACCGGCCGACAGGCCGTAGGCCAGCGTGCGGTTGTCCCAGGACGGGCGGAAGTAGTTGATGGCGTGCGGCACGCCGGTGGCGTCAATCCGCTTTTGCGGGTCTACCAGCACCCGTGCGGTGCTGCTCAGGCCCACTTGCAGCATCAGCTTGAACTGGCTGCTGCCGGCCTGGCGCAGCAAGTAGTAGGTGTGGCCGGCAGGCATGCGGGTGACGCTGCGTACCGTGTCGCCGGCGGCCTGGGTCAATGCCTGCACCCGGGCGGCCATCACATCGCGGCCGTTGATGCGGGCCAGTTGGTCCGCCGCAAACTCGCCCTGGGCCTTGAGCCAGGCCTGGGTGTCGGCGCGCTTGGTGTTTTCCAGATTGCGGTAGGGGTCGGCCACCGCCACGCCGTGCAGGGTGTCGATCACCGGCTCACTGGGGGCGGGGGGTGGCCCGTCGGCGGCACGGCTGGCCGGGCTTGCGCCAAGCAGTGCCAGTGCGGCCCAGGCCAGGGCAGTGGCCCAGCGCCGGCTGCGGCGCTGCAGCGGCGCTGGCGGCGTCGGCGGGGACGGGGGCAGTGCGAGCGTGCGGTGCATGGCGTGGTCCTGTGCTGGCCGGTGATGCGCAGCATTTTGAGGCACGCGCGTGCCGGCTTGGGCCGCGCTGCGGCGACACTGACCAGCCCGACCCCACAAGGATTTTCCGTGCGCACCATCGGCCTGATCGGCGGCATGAGCTGGGAGTCCAGCGCCGCCTACTACCGCCTCATCAACCAGGGGGTGCGTGACCGGCTGGGGCCCTTGCGCTCGGCCCGGCTGCTGCTGCACAGCGTGGACTTTGGCCCGATCGAGCAAGCCCAACGTGCGGGCCGCTGGGGTGATGCCGCCGCCATCCTGGCCGCTGCCGCCCAGTGCCTGCAGGCCGGTGGTGCCGACGCCTGGCTGCTCTGTACCAACACCATGCACAAGGTGGCGCCGCAGGTGCAGGCGGCTGTGCGCATCCCCTTCATCCACATCGCTGACCCGGTGGGCCGGGCGGCCAGCCAAGCCGGCTGGCGCAGCGTGGGCCTGCTGGGCACCGCCTTCACGATGGAGCAGGCGTTTTTCAGGGATTTTCTGGCGCAGCAACATGGCCTGCAGGTGCTGACACCCGGTGCTGAGCAGCGCGCCGCGCTGCACCGCATCATTTACGACGAGCTGTGTGTGGGTGTGCTCAGCGCCGCCTCGCGCCAGCTGGTTCTGGACATGATCCAAAGCCTGGCCGCGCAGGGCGCTCAAGCGGTGGTCCTGGGCTGCACCGAGATCAGCCTGTTGGTGGGGCCGCCGGACACCACCGTGCCGCTGCTCGACACCACCGCGCTGCATGCGGCAGCGGCGGTGGATTTCTTGTTGGCTGCGGATGGTCTTGTTGGCTGAACAGCCTGCAGGCGTATTGCCTCCACCATCCGCCCTGCCCACGCCACCGCCCGGCGTCATCGCGGTGCGGCTGCGGCGCGCTGGCCTGGTGGATCAACACTGGCAAAAAAATTCTGGCTCGGACCCAGCACCTCGTCGCCCAGCCGGATCAGCGCTGCCGTGCTCCACGGTGCCGCCAGCAGCTTGCCGGCTGTGGTCTTGACGGCGATCCAGCCGTCATAGGGGCTGCCCTTCTTGCGGTTGATCTGCCAACTCACCGCCGTGTTGGGCAACCAACCGAGATTGATGCTGGCAACCGCCGGGGGCAATGCGGTGGTGTCGGCCGCCTCCGTGCTGCCGCTTGGCGGCATGCTGTAAACGTTGGCCACAACCCATTGCGCCTGCAGCACGGCGGCCGGCTTGGGGCTGCCTGAGTCTGGCAGTGCGGGCAGCGGCGGCGGGTTGCCGGGCGGCAATCCCCGTTGGATGTCCACGCAGCGGCGGCCATCCTCCAGCAGTTGGGCGCCACCGTTGCCTGGGCCACCGGTCTGGGCCGGGGCAGCAGGGGTTTCGGCAGGTGCGCGGCCCAGCAACCGGCCTTCCAGGGCCTTGCACGGTGAGCCTGGGCTTGCCGCTGGCAGGCCGACCCAGCCATCACGCTGGCCACCATCGGCGATCTCGACCGCTGTTTCGGAAAACACGCGGTAGCCATGCCCTGACGCAACCACCGACACGCCGCCCAGCGTCGGGCTTACCGGCAGCACCTGCAGCCGTTGCATCGGGTCAGGCTTGGTGCCCTGGCCGATCAGCCTGACCCAGGCCAGACCTGGCGCCACCGACAAGGGGTCGATCACCTGGGCGCTGAGCCGGTTGCCGCTGCGCAGAATCCAGTCGATGCCATAAAACGCGACCGACGGCTGACCCGGGTCGGGTGTGACCACCGCGACACGGGTCAGGTCGGCGGTGATCATCAGGACCGGTTGCAGTTCACCAGGCACAACCCAGAAGCGGGTCAGGGTGTCTGAACACGGGTCAGTGTCCTGCTCGCTGGTTTCGAAGAATCCGACCGAGCCATCCAGGGTTGGCGTGGTGCGCACGACGATGTCGCGTTTTGGCGCCGGCATGGGGATGCGCACACCGTACTGCCTGGGTGCGCTGCCGGTGGCCGGGCAGTCGACTTTGCTGACCCCGCCCATGGCCGTGTCCACCGCAGCTGCAGGTTGGGCGCCGGATGCTGGCATGTCGACACGGGCCGCTGGGGCAGCGACGCCGGCGACACTGGCAACCGGACTGGACGGCCAGACACGGCTGGTCAACAGCTTGCGCAACACGGCGTTGATCGCAGGCTCAGAGTCGGCGTCGGCCACTGTCTTCTCGACCGGGCGCAGCGGCCCGAACCATTCAAACCGGGACCGGACCTCCACGCCACGTGCACTGAACAGCTGCTTGGCCCCGTCGACCCACCTGGCTGCCTCCAGCAGCTGGGCCAATTCTTGCGGCAAGGCCTTGGGGTCATTGTTGGATGTGGTGCGGTATTCCAGCCGGGTGCGGGCCTTGAAGTAGATGGCAATCTCTTCCATGGCCGGTTTGTAGACCGTGGCGCTGAAGATGAAAACCACCACCCCGGCCAAGCCGGCCAGCACGCCGACCACGCCGGCAAACAGGCCCCAACGTCGGCGTTGTGCCACCGCCTTGGCCCGTTCGGTCTGGGCCTTTGCCTCGGCGGTGGCCGACTCAGCCCGCGCCGTCTCGGCCTTGGCACGCTCGGCCTCCGCCTGCGCTGCCTGCGCTTCAGCTTCAAGCAGGGCGCGCGCAGCCTCGGCCTGCTCGGCGCGGTGCCTGGCCTCGCCTGCGGCGAGCTCGGCGATGCGTTTGCCCTCCACCTGCAGGCGGTCAAATTCCAGCACCGCGTCGATCTTGTCGCGTGAGCGCTGGATGTAGTCGCTCGCCGCCTGGCGCAGCGCGGCCAGCTTTTCTCCGTCGCTGGACAACAGCAACACGCGAAACCAGCCCTCGCCTTCCGGGCCTTCGGCAAACACCGGCGCCAGTTCTCGTGCGGCCAGTCGCTCCAGTTCAGTGCTGGCCAGCAGCAGGCCCGGGCTGCGGCCGTGCGCCGCCCAGTTGGCGCACCGCTTGAGCAGTGAGACGAATTCCTCGAAGCGCTCGGCCTCCCGGTCGACCAGAGCGCGAAAGTGCGGCCAGCCCCGGATGAAGGCCTCGTGCGACACCTTCAGCGTCACATGCTGCGGGTCCTCAAGATCCCAGAACAGGTAGTTGACCGAATCCAGAAAACCCGGCAGCAGCAGCGCCAGCAGCAGCGGCTGCGGATCGGCCACACCGTCGAACAACTGCGGGTCGTTGACGCCCACACGCTGCTGGAAATACAGGCCGTTGTTCGGGTCCTTGTAGGCCAGATGGCGCAGCAGGGTGTCGAGCTGCGCACGGTCAGCGGCGCTGCGCTCGGTGCGGTCTTGGCAGTGCCTGTAAACGCACTGGGCCCAGCTCTCCAGGCTGCTGGTCAAGGTGTTGGCTGTGCTGGCGTGCAGCCAGCCTGGCAGGCGCGGGGCAGCGTCGCTGGCGCCGGGCGCGGCCGCTGCATGCTCCAGGTGCTGCCATGTCACCCGGGCCGGCACCCGGTCGCTGCCAATGCCCTCGGCGCGGCAGGCCGCCTCCCAGCAACGCGCCAGCACATGCTGCAGCAGGGGCAGGTGGTCCGGGTCGTCCTTGATGCAGTCCACATCGGCCTGCAGGCGTGCAATCACCGGCGGGTCGAACACCACATCGTCGGGCAAGCCGTTGTCGGGGTTGTCTTCCTCCTCGCGCTTGAGCAGGCGCAGGTAGACCTTTGCCGGGCCGATGATGGCGTCCTGCACTTCTTCCGGCGCTAGGCGCCGCACCAGGTACATCGAGGTGTTGATGGCCTCGGGCAATTCCAGATAACCGGCGCAATCGGCCAGCCGCTCGCTGCGCATCGTCAGCACCACGTGGCAGCGCGGGTGGGGGTCGAAATAATGGTCAATCACCGCCTCAACCAAACGTTCAGCATCGCGCCAGCGGGCGCTGCCGTGCGCCTGGTCTGCGCTGCCAGGGGCTGAGCGGCGGGCGCCAACGGGTGGTTTGTTGCTGGGGTCGAACACTTCCTCGAACTGGTCGATGACAAACAGGAAGCGCGCTGCGTTGACATCCGGGCCGCGGCCGGGCAGGTCGGCGCTGTACAGGTCAACCAGGCGCGAAAACCCGCCCGGCTGGCGGAAGACCTCGGCCATCTCGATGCGGCGCGCGGCGGCTTGCTGCTCGCTGTCGCAGGGGCGCAAGGCCTGCGACAGCTTCCAGGCCAGGCGGGTGATGGCGGTTGACGCGCCGTCGCCTTGGCCGGCCCCGCTGCCTTCACCGCCCGGCGCGGTGCCTGGGGTGCAGATGACCGGCACCCAATACTTGCCCGCTTTGGGGATGCCGCCGCCCCACAGCTCGGGCACCACACCGGCGCGGATCAGCGAGGACTTGCCCGACCCCGAGCCGCCCACCACCGCGACAAACTGCGTGCGGTCCAGTTTGTCGATGATCTGCGCGACCTGCCGCTCGCGCCCCATCAGCAACTGCGACTCGTGGTTCAGGAAGGGCCGCAGCCCGGGGTAGGGGCCCTTGGGCAGGCGGTAGACATCGTCGGGCGGGGCCGTTAGCGCCATGCTGGGTCTCCGGAATCGGTTGTCCGCCGTTGTCGCGCCGGCCGATCAAGTGACTGTTTGTGCAGTCGATAGCGCCAGCCGCTTGCGCTTGCGCCGCAACACCTTGTTCAGGAAGTTTTCCAGGCGGTCGGCATCATCCTCGTCCATCGGACGTGCGCTGCCGTCAGCGCCGTAGCGGAATCGCACCACCGGCCAGCCGTTGATCTTGCGCTGGATGCCGGCGTCGCCGCTGTCGCTGACCGGGTAGGCGATCAAGCCTGGTGCCACGTCCGGCCCTTCAAGGCTGGGTTCGAGCTTCTGGATCTCCACCGCCAGTGTGTCTGGCGTTTTGCTGGCCCACAGCAGGATGACCCCGTCGGCATTGGCCAGCCGCGGGCGCAAGCGCAGGTCTTCCATCGGCAAGCCGGTGGGGCGCAGCAGCAACGGCGGACGCAAGGCCATCGGCTCGACGATTTCGCGCCACTGCGACGCCACCTCATTGCCGATGGCCAGCGAGCGTTGCGTCAAGTCCTTCGGACTTTCGATGAACACCAGCACCTCGCTGGGCTCGGGATCGGCTGCGGCAAGCGAAGGCTTGAGCTCGGGGTAGCTGCGGATCTGTTGTTCGGCTGCGAGGGATTCCTTGATCTTGGCCACCAACTGTTCGCGCACCTTGACAAACGGCTCCCAGAACGCCGGCGAGACCTGGGCTTTTCGGTTCTGGTCTTGCGCGTTGTCGCTGTAGATGCGGTAAGGCCAGTTGGCTTCATCGGACCGGTAGAAGCGCAGCCAGCCCGGGTCGTCGTAGGGGAACAGCGCGGTCCAGCGAGCATCGCCCTTCAATGCGTCCCAGGCCGATTCGGACATCACCACCACGTACAGGCGCTCGCGAAAGCCGTCGTCGCCGAAGGTGCCTTTGAAGGCCCTCAACTCCTTCCAGCACCAGTCGGAGTCGACATAGTTGTCATGCACAAACAGGAACATCGCAAATGATTGCGCGATGTTGCGCGTCAAGGCCTGCGACAGCTGGCCGTTCAGCACCCCGTTGTCGCCGCTGACGTGCAGCTTGGGCACTTTCACGCCACGCAGGCGTGAACTCAGCCCAAGCTTGAACTCATCGCCGAAGCTGGCGACCCAGCCGTTCCAGGCGTCGTTGTCGGCATGGGCATAGCTGAAGAAAGCGCTGAAGCCGCACTTGCTGAAGGTCAGCAGCGGCAGTGTGGCGTTGGTGCTTGTGGTGGTGGGCATGGTGGTCAGTGGTGGCGAGTCAGGCGGCAAGTCACGCTGCAGATGACGCAACTGGCAGCCGCTGCACCGCCAGATCGGCCTCAATATGCCCCAGCACCGCGTCGAACGGCCGCTTGAGCATCGTGCGGCAATACAGCGTCTCGGTGCCGCCCATGTCGGCCAGTTCGTACAGCTTGTTGGCCGGGGCACCGCCGCCACAGTAGCCAAAGTGCGCGCATTGCGCCTGGCACGCGGCCACACCCCGTGCAATGTCGGTCCAGGCACGCTGGAAGGCCTGGCTGCGCGCCGCAGCCAGGTAGCCGCCGCTGGCCACGTTGCCAAACAGGAAGTTGTTGAACTGCAGACTGGGCTGGCCCAGCAACTCGGGCGAAAATGTGCTGAAGCTGCCGTCGTGTGCCACGTTGAGCAAGGCGAATGGCAACACCTGCACGTTGTCCGGCCAGCGCTGGTCATGCCAGTGGTACAGCGGCAGGGGTGTGGCCACCAGGTGTTGCGCCATCACCAACTCACGCACCATCAGCGCGCTGCCCGGGCGCATGCTGCGCTCCAGCAGGTGCTGGAGGAAGCCAGCGTGCGCCGCCTCATGGCCGGCCAGGCTGGACTGGGTGTGCAGCCCTTCGGCCTCGTCGAAATTGCAGCCCAGCTCGTGGATGCCCTCAGCCTCGAAGAAATCGGCAAAGGCGTCGGGCATGGCCAGTGTGGCCGGTGTGACCACGGCGATGGCGTGAAAGCTGATGCCGGCTGCGCGCAGCCGCGCCATGCCTTCAATTACCCGGGCGTGTGTGCCTTTGCCGTCACGCGTGCGGCGGTGCGCATCGTGCAACACCGCCGGCCCATCAACGCTGACGCCGACATGCATATTCCAGCGCTTGATCAATGCGCACCAGCCGTCGGTGACGCGGGTGGCGTTGGTTTGCACCGAATAGTTGAGCGTGCAATGCGCTGCCAGCCGCTCGGCCAGCACCGCGCAAGCCTCGTCGTACCAGGCCGGCGGCAGCACCATCGGCTCGCCGGCATGCCAAACCACAGCCAGCTCTGCGCCCAGCAGCCCGTCCTCCAGCAGGCGGTCGGCCACCAGACGCAAGGTGGCCAGCGACATACGCGCGGTCGAGTTGCGGTCGGGCAAGTAGCAGTAGTCGCAGTCGATGTTGCAGAACGGCGTGGGCTGCAGGATCAACAGGCGCGTGCGCAGCGCCGGGTTGAAGTCGGCCGCGTCGAATGCGACCTCCGCTGCAGGACCGGCAAGCCCCCTGAGCGTGAGCGAGCGCGGCAGTTTTCCGATCCAGCGCAACAACGCGGTTGC
This sequence comes from Betaproteobacteria bacterium, assembly GCA_031428185.1. Lineage (GTDB taxonomy): Bacteria > Pseudomonadota > Gammaproteobacteria > Burkholderiales > Burkholderiaceae_C > Pseudaquabacterium. Next base: position 11,615 of record JANPOW010000239.1, read on the forward strand.
AGGCTGGGCAGGCGGCGCGGCTTGCGGCCTGACTTGTGGTGTGGTAGGGCTGTTCGACATCACAACGCCTGGCCGCAACGGGCATTAACGGTTGAACCAGTTGCCCCAGTTGCCCCACTTGTTCCACTTGTTCCAGTTGCCCCAATTCGGCCAGTTTCGCCATTGGGCAAGCTCGTCAACCGGGTCTTCAGCGGGCGCAGCGTCGGGCGCTTGGGCACCTGCCTGGTGTAGCGCAGAGCGCACGGCCGCGACCCGCGCCTCCAGCGCAACACGATCGGGCAAGGTATCAGCCCCTTGGTTGGCCGATACCGGCTGCGCCAATTGCACCAGCCCCAGCGTGCCAAGCACTGCAGTGATCAATCGCAGCCGCTGCAGGCGCAGCTTGCGCAGAATGACCTGGATCATGGTGACCTCCGGTGGGAGAGACTGCGGCAGGGGATGTCTGCCGCAATGTAAATTTATGCTACACCGATTCACCGCCCGCGCAATGGCGCTGCGTCCCTTGTCTGCAGGATGTGCGTCCTGCTGCGTCACGCGTGCGTCACGCTGAGTCCGGGCTCGTCCGGACACATTCGGGCCCACTCGGGCCCATTCGCGCACATCAGCCAGCGCGGTCCGTCAAGCCCCGCCATCCGCCGTGATCGCCTCAATCTCGGTCTGCAGCGCCAGCCAGCGCTCTTCCAGTGTGGCCACCTCGGCGTTGATGTGGTTCAGGCGCCGGCCGGTCTCGGCGATGTCGGCGCCCGACAGCTTGCCACCCGCCAACTGCGCCTCCATCACGCCGCGCTCGGCGCTGATTTTTTCGATCCGAGCGTCGATCTGCGCCACCTCGTTGCGCAGCGGCCGGCTGCGGTTGGCGGCCTGGCTGCGGCTTTGCGCACCTTGCTTGCGCTCGTCGCGCTTGAAGGTGCCGGGGCTGGACGCTGCAGCGGCGGTGGCGCGCGCAACGGCCTTTGCCTCCACATGCACCACGGGCGCTGCGCGCACCGGAGCCGGCGGTGGTGCGGCAGATGTGGGCGCGGCCGACGACAGATAACCCGGCACGGCCGGTGGCGGCAGGCCGCGGGCGTTGGCGCGCGACACGTCCAGCAGCCACTTCTGGTAGTCGTCCAGGTCGCCATCAAACGGCAGCACACCACCCGAGGTGACGAGCCAGAACTCGTCACACACCTCACGCAGCAGGGATCGGTCATGGCTGACCAGCATCACCGAGCCTTCAAACTCATTCAGCGCGACTGACAGCGCCTCACGCGTGTTCAGGTCCAGGTGGTTGGTGGGCTCGTCCAGCAGCAGCAGGTTGGGGCGCTGCCAGACGATGGTGGCCATCACCAGCCGGGCGCGCTCACCACCCGACAGCGTGCCCACCGTCTGGTGCACCATCTCGCCGACAAAGCGGAACTTGCCCAGAAAGTCGCGCAGCGACTGTTCCCGCGCATCTTGCCCGTTGGCACCCACCTCACGCGCCAGCCGCACCATGCGCTGCATCGGCGTGTCGTCCTCGTTCAGCAAGTCCAGCTCTTGCTGGGCAAAGTAGCCCACGCTCAGGCCTTTGCCTTCAGTGAACTCACCCCCCAGCGGCTGCAGCGCGTGGGCGATGGTCTTGACCAGGGTGGACTTGCCCTGGCCGTTGGCGCCCAGGATGCCGATGCGCTGACCGGCCATCACGCTGCGGGTGACGTGGCGCACGATCACGATCGGATCGCTGGCAGCGGCGGCGCCGCCGCCGGGCCGCCCCAAGGCGGCGCCTGCCCCCTCGGGGGGTGTGTCGCCGTTTGCGGCGACCGGGGGCCTCGGGTAGCCGCAAATCAACTCCCGCATCGTCAACATCGGATTCGGCAGGCTCTGCGGCTGGCGGAATTCAAAGTCGAACTCGGCGTCCATCAGCACCGGGCCCAGCTTGATCATGCGGTCCAGCGCCTTGACCCGGCTCTGCGCCTGCTTGGCCTTGCTGGCCTTGGCCTTGAAGCGGTCAATGAACTTTTGCAGGTGGGCAATCTTTTCTTGCTGCTTGCCAAACGCCGCCTGCTGTTGCTCCATCCGCTCTGCACGCATGGCCTCAAAACCGCTGTAGTTGGCGCCATAACGGTTGAGTGCAGCGGCGTCCAGGTGTACGGTGACTTTGGTGATGGCGTCCAAAAACTCCCGGTCGTGGCTGATCACGATCATCAGGCCTTCGTATTTTTTCAGCCAGTTTTCCAGCCACACCAGCGCGTCCAGGTCCAGGTGGTTGGTGGGCTCGTCCAGCAGCAGCAAATCGGCCGGGCACATCAGCGCACGCGCCAGCTGCAGCCGCATGCGCCAGCCGCCTGAAAAGCTGTTGACCGGCGCGTCCAGCTGCTCGGTGCGAAAGCCCAGCCCCAGCAGCAGCGCCTGGGCACGCGCCGGGGCGTCAAACGCGCCGGCATGCTCCAGGCCCACGTAGGCGTCGCCGATGGCGTGGCCGTCTTCACTGGCCTCGGCCAGCGCCAGCACGGCTTTGGCGTCCACCAGCGGCAGGTCACCGTCCAGCACAAAGTCGGTGGCGGGCTGGTCGGTCTCGGGCATCTCTTGCGCCACCTGGCCGATGCGCCACTTGGCGGGCATGTCAAAGTCACCCGCGTCAGCGTGCAGGCGGCCGGCGATCAACGAGAACAGCGATGATTTGCCCGCGCCATTGCGGCCCACCAGGCCCACCTTCTCGCCCGGGTTGAGGGTGACGGTGGCGTCTTTCAACACCACCTTGACGCCTCGGCGCAGGGTCAGGTTCTTGATTTGGATCATGGGAAATGGGTTATGGGTAGACGCAGTCAGGCGGCGCGGGTCGCGTCGATCAAAAGGTAGGCGTGGGGCAGGGTGACCTGGCCCGCTGCATTGCACAGCGGCGCCAGACGGGTGAGCAGATTGGCTTGCACCGCTGGCCAGGCCGTGTGCGGCAGCAGGTGCAAATCGTAGAGGCCGACAAACCAGGCCCAGGCCTGGTGCGGCGTGAAGCTTTGTTGGCCAACCAAATGGCTGATGCGGGGGGCGTTGAAGGCCGGCTGCAGCAGTGTGGCCAGCGCGGTTGGGTCACGCCAGGCGCGGCCGTCAAAGCGCAGGTCTTGCCACTCCGGCAGGCGGGTTTGGCCCGCCATGGCGGCGGTGAAGGCGGCGCTGACCGGGTCGGCCGATGTGCCGCTGGCTGTGCTGGCAGCGGGTGCCGCCGGCACCACCGCCAGCAGCCGGCCGCCGGGGCGCAGCACACGCGCCAGCTCAGCCACCACGGCGCCGGGCTGGGCCATCAGCATCAAGGCCATGTGGCAGGTGATGGCGGCGATGGACGCATCGGCCAGCGGTAGCGCCTGGGCGCGGGCCTGGTGCAGTGGCACATCCGGCCCCAGCCGGACGCGGGCGGCGGCCAGCTCACCGGCGCTCAGGTCGGCGCCCAGCAGGCTGCGCTGGTGAATGGCTGGCGGGCCAGCCAGCAAGCGCCCCAGCAGCAGGCCGTCGCCGCAGGCCAGGTCCAGCACCGGGCCGCTCGGCAATGATCCATCCGGCACATCTGCCGCAGCCAATGCATCCACCAGCGCCTGGTAGGTGTCGGCCAGCAGGTGGCCCCGGGCGTCACGCACCTGCAGTGCGTTGAAGGCCTGCGATGAGCCACCCGGCATGCGGTTGTGGAAATCCACCAAAAAGCGTTCAACAGGCAAGCTCATGGCTGGGCGCACAGCGTGTCAGACCGCGCTGGCGGCAAGGCCCACCAGCGCATCGCGGGTCAGCAGCAGCACCTGGTCGTCGCCCGCGCTGGTGGGCAGCCACAGCACGTCCAGCGTGGGGAAGGCGTGCTCAAAGTGGCCGCGCTCATTGCCGATCTCGAGCACCAGCACCGCGCCGGGCGCCATGTGGGCGGGGGCGGCGCGCAGCAGGTGGCGGATGAAGTCCATGCCGTCGCTGCCGCCGGCCAGCGCCAGGCTGGGCTCGGCGCGGTATTCAGCCGGCAGGGCCGCCATCGCCGCGCTGTTGACGTAGGGCGGGTTGCACAGGATCAGGTCGTAACACTGGCCTGGCACGGCAGCCAGGCCGTCGCCCGAGTGCAGGCTGATGCGGCCGGCCAGTGCGTGGCGGCTGATGTTGAGTTGGGCGACAGTCAGCGCGTCTTGGCTCAGGTCAGCGGCGTCCACCACCACGTCGGGCCAGGCCAGTGCGGCCAGCACGGCCAGGCTGCCGTTGCCGGTGCACAAGTCCAGCACTCGCCGGGTGTCGGGCTTGAGCCAGGCATCCAGCGTGCCGTCGGCCAGGGGTTCGGCAATCAAGGATCGCGGCACGATGGCGCGGGCGTCCACGGTGAA
>JANPOW010000240.1:0-2546 GCA_031428185.1 Betaproteobacteria bacterium
CGGCGATGAGCGCAGCCGCCTTGGCGCACTCCATCACGTAGAAGGGCTCGATATGGGCCAGCCGGCCGGCGGTTTTCATGCGGGCTGCCGCCGGCGCGCTGTGAAGCTGGCGGTCAAGACCAGCGCCTCAATTCGCAACGCAAACCGCAACTCAATCCGCAACTTAGCCCGCACGGCGTGCGTCGTTGCGGGCTTTGACCTCGACCGGCCGCAGGTCAGTGGCGGCTTTGTCCAGCACACCGTTGACGTATTTGTGGCCGTCGGTGCCACCGAATGCTTTGGCCAGCTCCACCGCCTCGTTGATGGCCACGCGGTAGGGGATGTCGATGCAGTGCGTCAGCTCATAGGTGCCGATCATCAACACACCGTGTTCTACCGGCGACAGCGCGCTGGTCTTGCGGTCCACATGGCGGGCCAGCACCGCGTCCAGCGTGCCGGCCTCGCGGATGCAGCCGTGCAGCAGCGCGTCGTAGTGGGCGCGGTCACACTTCTCGAAGCCCTCTTGCTCGTGGATGTGGGTGTCGATGTCGGCCACGTCGGCGCCACTCACCAGCCACTGGTAAAGGCCTTGCAATGCCAGCTCACGGGCACGGCGGCGGGTGGATTTGGCTTGTGGTTTGCGCGCCGGGCGGATGGCGCTGTCACTGGCGGGGCTGCTGCCAGCGTTGTTGCCAAGTTCGGCCGCGGGTGTGCCCACGGGGTCATCGGTGCCGGTGGGCTGGGTCATGACAGGTCATCCAGCAAGTTGGCCATTTCAACCGCCACGCGGGCAGCGTCACGGCCTTTGTCCTCGGCGCGGGCCCAGGCTTGTGCCTCGTTTTCAACGGTGAGGATGGCGTTGGCCACCGGCAGCGTGTGGTCCAGCGCCACCCGGCTGACACCGGCGCCGCTTTCGTTGGCCACCAGCTCAAAGTGGTAGGTTTCGCCGCGGATGACGCAGCCCAGCGCGATCAGCGCGTCAAAGTCGTCGCTCTGTGCCATGGCTTGCAGGGCGACCGGGATCTCCAGCGCGCCGGGCACACTGACCAGCCGGATGTTGTCAGCCAGCACCCCCAGCGTGGCCAGTTCGGCCAGGCAGGCCTCGGCCAGTTTTGCCGTCAAGTCAGCATTGAAGCGGGCCTGCACGATGCCGATGGACAGCGGCGCGCCGTCAAGGCTGGTGGCCCCGGCGTCGCCCTGATTGGCGTGTTGCATGGAATCTTTCAGAAAGGGGGTGTGCGGGACGCGATCTCAGCGGCCGGAGGCCACAAAGCTGGTCACTTCAAGGCCGTAGCCCGCCATGCTGGGCATGCGGCGCGGGATGCCCAGTAGCTGCATGCGGGTGATGCCCAACTCACGCAGGATTTGGGCGCCCACGCCGTAGGTGCGCAAGTCCATCTGCAGGCCACGCTCGGTGCGCTGCACCTGCTGCGGCAGCACTTGCGGCAGCAGGGTCAGCACATCACTGCCGCAGTTCAGCAGCACCGCCAGACCCGCCGGTGCGGCCTGGATGGTGGCCAGCGCTTTGGGCAGCGGCCAACTGTGGCCGCTGATGCCCGCATCCAGCAAATCCATCGCGGTAAAGGGCTCATGCACCCGCACCAGCACCTCGTCACCGGGCGCCCACTGGCCGTGCTGCAAGGCCAGGTGCAGGCCGCCGGATTTGTCGCGGAAGGCGGTGCATTGAAACGCGCCCTGGGCGGTGAGCAACTCACGCTGGCCCACCCGCTCGATCAGGGTTTCGTTGTGCGAGCGATGGGCGATCAGATCCGCAATGGCGCCGATCTTGAGGCCGTGCTCACGGGCAAAAATCTGCAAGTCAGGCAGCCTGGCCATGGTGCCGTCGTCGTTCATGATTTCGCAGATCACGGCCGCAGGTGTCAGGCCGGCCATTGCGGCCAGATCACAACCGGCCTCGGTGTGGCCGGCGCGCATCAGCACCCCACCGTCTTGCGCCTGCAGCGGGAAGATGTGGCCGGGTTGCACCAGGTCGGTGGCCACCGCATCACGCGCCACGGCCGCTTGCACGGTGCGGGCGCGGTCAGCGGCCGAGATGCCGGTGCTCACGCCGGTGGCGGCCTCGATCGACACGGTAAAGGCCGTGCCATGCACCGTGCCGTTGCGCGCCGCCATCGGCCGCAACTGCAGCCGCTCGCAGCGCTCACGGGTCAGCGTGAGGCAGATCAGGCCACGGCCAAACCTGGCCATGAAATTGATGGATGCAGCCGACACATGGTCAGCCGCCAGCACCAGATCACCTTCGTTTTCGCGGTCTTCTTCGTCGACCAGGATCACCATGCGGCCAGCGGCCAGCTCGGCCACAAGCTCGGGAACGGGGGAAATTGCCATCGGCCGATTGTAGGTGGGGGCTGGACCTCGAACGCTGTTGTGGAGCCTTCCTGCAGACCATCCGTTGGCCTGCGCAGCTCGGGTCAAACCACTGTGGACCCAGCGCAGGCGATTCGAAGATCGATGCCATCATTGACGAACTTGCCATGAGGGCAGAGGCCGTTGCACATTCGATGGGAATCTCTTTTTGACGAATTTGAATTCTGCTTGGCGATATC
>JANPOW010000241.1:0-8828 GCA_031428185.1 Betaproteobacteria bacterium
ATCGCCAACCCGTACAACAAGATTCCCGGCTTCTCGGTGGCCGATGTGCACTTTGTGCCCGGCTTTCCGGTGATGGCACACCCGATGATTGCGTCACTGCTGGATGGCCGCTACCAGGCGCTGCATGGCAGCGCGCGACAAACCGAGCGCTCGGTGATCGTGATGGGCGGCATGGAGGCCACGCTGACCCCGTTGATGGAAACCATCGAAGCGCAGTTCCACGGCATCAAGGTGTTCAGCCTGCCCAGCGTGGGGCACCCGCAGTGGGGCCGCCACATTGAACTGGGTGTCAAGGGCACGGCCGACGCCACCGCCTTGGCCTTTGCCGCACTGCTGGCCGGGCTGCGGGCGGCCGCCGTGCAACTTGGCCCCGAGCTGGTGCGCTGACTGCGCACCAATGCGAGGCGTATTGGCGCCTCGCATTGGTGCGTCGCGCGTCAAACACTGCCGCTGTTCAGTCGTGACGGCAACCGTTTGTCGCGCGCCCAAGCGCCCGGATGCAGGCATGGTTTCTGCTACATTCTTGTGCGCCTCGCTGCGGTAATACCGCGCCTGGCACTGATTCCACCCCCCCAACCCCGTAAGTTTTCAGCGTCCCGCTAGGAGAGTCCTGATGGCAAAGACCGTCGCCGATGTGATGGCCATGGTGAAGGAAAACGAGATCAAGTTCGTTGATTTCCGCTTCACTGACACCCGCGGCAAGGAACAGCACGTCTCGGTGCCCGTTTCACATTTCGATGAAGACAAGTTCACCTCGGGCCACGCCTTCGACGGCTCGTCGATCGCCGGCTGGAAGGGCATCGAAGCCTCGGACATGCAGCTCATGCCCGACCCGAACACCGCCAACATCGACCCGTTCTTTGAAGAGCCGACGCTGATCCTGACCTGCGACGTGGTTGACCCGGCTGACGGCAAGCCGTATGAGCGTGACCCGCGCAGCCTGGCCAAGCGCGCCGAGGCCTACATGAAGAGCACCGGCCTGGGCGACACCGCCTATTTCGGCCCGGAGCCTGAATTCTTCGTCTTTGACAGCATCCGCTGGGGCAACGACATGTCCGGCTGCTTCTACAAGATCGAAGCAGAAGAAGCCGCCTGGAACACCGGCAAAGAGTACGAGCACGGCAACAACGGCTTCCGGCCCACGGTCAAGGGTGGTTATTTCCCGGTGCCGCCGGTGGATGCCGGCCAGGACCTGCGCTCGGAGATGTGCCTGATTCTTGAATCGCTGGGCATCCCGGTTGAAGTGCATCACCACGAGGTGGCCAACGCCGGCCAGATGGAGATCGGCACCCGCTTCTCCACGCTGCTGCAGCGCGCCGATTGGGTGCAGTTGCAAAAGTACGTGATCCACAACGTGGCCCACGCCTACGGCAAGACGGCCACCTTCATGCCCAAGCCCATCGTGGGCGACAACGGCAGCGGCATGCATGTGCACCAGTCGGTCTGGAAAAACGGCGTCAACCTGTTTGCCGGTGACGGCTACGCTGGTTTGAGCGACTTTGCGCTGTACTACATCGGCGGCATCATCAAACACGCCCGCGCGCTCAACGCCATCACCAACCCGGGCACCAACAGCTACAAGCGCCTGGTGCCTGGCTTTGAGGCACCGGTCAAGCTGGCGTACTCAGCCAAAAACCGTTCGGCGTCCATCCGCATCCCCTACGTGGCCAACCCCAAGGGCCGCCGTGTGGAAGCCCGTTTCCCTGATCCGCTGATGAACCCCTACCTGGGTTTTGCCGCGCTGCTGATGGCCGGCCTGGACGGTGTGGAAAACAAGATCCACCCGGGCGAAGCCGCCACCAAGGACCTGTACCACCTGCCGCCCGAGGAAGACGCCAAGATCCCGACCGTCTGCGCCAGCCTCGAGCAAGCGTTGGAGTATCTGGACAAGGGCCGCGCCTTCCTGACCAAGGGTGGTGTGTTCACCGACAGCTACATCGACGCCTACATCGAGCTGAAGATGCAAGAAGTCACCCGCTTCCGCATGGCCACCCATCCGGTGGAGTTCGACATGTACTACACGCTGTAAAGCCAGCGCGGGCGGCCACGCCGGCAGGCACTGAAAGGGCGGCTTGTGCCGCCCTTTTTCATGGCTGACGCTGGGTGACAATGCCCGGACAGGCCCCTGCGGCGGGGCGCCCACTGACGAGATCTGATGACGCGCTGCACCTGTTCCTTGTTGGTTTCCTGGGCGCTCGCTCTGGCGCTGCTGGCCCCGGTTTTGGCCGACGCGCAGGGTGGTGCGGTCTTTCGTTGCCCCGGCAAATCAGGCGGTGCCGATGAATTCACCAACCTCATCAGCGAGGGGCAAGCCCGCGAGCGTGGTTGCCGCACCATTGAGGGTGCACCCATTTCCATCATCCACAGCGCCAAGCCCAAGCCCGCAGCGTCGGCGGCGTCCGGCAGTGGTGGCAATGGGGCAGCAGCCGGGCGCCCGGCCGACAGCCGCATCGACCCCGCCGCCCAGCGCCAGCGCGACAGTGACGCCCGCCGCATCCTGGACGATGAATTGCGCCGCGAAGAAGACCGCCTGGCGCAGCAGAAACGCGAATTCAACAACGGTGAGCCCGAGCGGCGCGGCGATGAGCGCAACTTCCAGAACTACCTGGACCGGGTGGCGCAGATGAAGGCCGCGCTGGCCCGTACCGAGGCCGACATTGCCGCGCTGAAACGCGAATTGGCCAAGCTTCTCCCATGAAAACTGCCCCGCCGCCCAGCCGCTACGACGCCTTTGACCTGCTGGCCACGATGGTGGCGGTGGTCACGGCGGATGGTGCGCTGGTGTTTGTCAACGCCCGCTTCGAAGATGTGGCCAGTCTGTCGCGCCGCACCCTGATGCGCGGCAGCCTGTTTGACTGGTTTGCGGACAGCAGCCCGCTGCGCGAGACCCTGGCCGCAGTCACCCGCAATGAAATCGCCACCAGCCGGTTTGAGGGCACCATGCGCCGCGTTCCGGTGGCCGCCCATGAGCTGTTGCCGGTGCATGTGATCGTGACCCAGATCGACCACGCTGGGGACCGGGTGTTGGTGGAGATGCTGGAGATCGAGCAGCAGACCCGGCAAGACCGTGAAGAGCGTGCGTTAGGCCAGGTGCAGGCCAACAAAGAGCTGATCCGCAACCTGGCGCATGAAATCAAGAACCCGCTGGGCGGCATCCGCGGCGCGGCGCAACTGCTGGCGATGGAGCTGAGCAGCCGCGAGCTGACCGAATACACCCAGGTCATCATCCACGAGGCCGACCGCCTGCAGGCGCTGGTGGACCGCCTGCTGGCGCCGCACCGCAAGCCCCACGTGGTGAGTGATGTCAACATCCACGAGGTGTGTGAGCGGGTGAGGGCGCTGATCCTGGCCGAGTTCCCACGTGGGCTGGACGTGCGGCGTGATTACGACACCTCCATTCCCGACTTTCGCGGCGACCGCGAGCAACTGATCCAGGCCGTGCTCAACATTGCCCACAACGCCGCCCAGGCCCTGGCCGAGCGTATTGCGGACGGCGACGCCAGGCTGATTTTGCGCACCCGGGTGGCACGCCAGGTGACGATCGGCAAGCAGCGTTTTCGTCTGGCACTGGACTTGCATATCGAAGACAACGGGCCGGGTGTGCCCGAGGACATCCAGGACCGCATCTTCTACCCGCTGGTTTCGGGGCGGGAGGGTGGTTCAGGCCTCGGGCTGACGCTGGCGCAAACCTTTGTGCAGCAACACCAGGGCATGATCGAGTGCGGCAGCGTGCCGGGCCGGACCATCTTTCGCATCGTGATCCCGCTGCCTTAATCCCGCAGCTTGCAAGACCCGACACAGGCCGCCGCCACATGAAACCCATCTGGATCGTTGACGACGACCAATCCATTCGATTCGTGCTGGAGAAAGCGCTGGCGCGTGAGCAGTTCGCCAGCCGCAGCTTCTCCAACCCACGCGACGTGCTGAGCGCGCTCGACGACGACGAGCCACAGGTACTGGTCAGTGACATCCGCATGCCCGGTGGCTCGGGCATTGATTTGCTGGTCAAGGTCAAACAGCGCCTGCCCGGGCTGCCTGTCATCATCATGACCGCCTACTCTGACCTGGACAGCGCGGTCTCGGCGTTTCAGGGCGGGGCGTTTGAGTACCTGCCCAAGCCGTTTGACTTGACCAAGGCGGTCGAGCTGATCCGCCGCGCGGTGGAAGAAAGCCTGCGCGAAGAAGTGTGCGATACCGGCAGCGCCGACATGCCCGAGATGCTGGGCCAGGCGCCGGCCATGCAGGATGTGTTTCGCGCCATCGGCCGGCTCAGCCAGAGCAACGTCACGGTGCTGATTACCGGTGAATCCGGCTCCGGCAAAGAGCTGGTGGCCCGTGCGCTGCACAAGCACAGCCCGCGGGGGGACGCCGGCAGCAACGGCCCGTTCATCGCGATCAATACCGCAGCCATCCCGAAAGATTTGCTCGAAAGTGAGCTGTTCGGCCATGAGCGCGGCGCCTTCACAGGTGCCCAGACCACCCGGCGCGGCCGCTTTGAGCAAGCCGACGGTGGCACGCTGTTTCTGGACGAGATCGGCGACATGCCGTTTGACTTGCAGACCCGGCTGCTGCGGGTGCTGAGCGACGGCCAGTTCTACCGCGTCGGTGGCCACCAGCCGCTCAAGGCCAATGTGCGGGTGATTGCCGCCACCCACCAAAACCTGGAGCAGCGGGTGCGTGACGGTGCGTTCCGCGAAGACTTGTTCCACCGCCTCAACGTCATCCGCCTGCGCCTGCCGGCCTTGCGTGAGCGGCGTGAGGACGTGCCGCAACTCACCCGCTTCTTTTTGGCCAAAAGCGCCAAGGAGCTGGGTGTGGAGGCCAAGCGCATCACCGATACATCGCTTGAACGCCTGATGGTCTTTGACTTCCCCGGCAACGTGCGCCAGCTCGAGAACCTGTGCCACTGGCTGACGGTGATGGCGCCGGCCCAGGTGATTGAGCCCAAGGACTTGCCACCGGAGCTGATGTCTGGCGAGGCCGCCAGGCAGGCGCCACCGGCCAGCTTGGGCAACCTGCCCGAGCCGTCCGCTGCAGATGCTGGTGCCCTGCCGGCTGGTGGCGCCGCCGCCGGGCCGATCATCGGTGCGGGCACCGGCTGGCTGCAGGATTTGCAACGTGAGGCGAGGCGGTTGCTCGAATCCGGTGACCCGGAAGTCTGGGACACGCTGACACGGCAGTTTGAGGGCCAGCTGATCCACACCGCGCTCGACATCACGCGCGGCCGCCGCATCGAGGCGGCGCACAAGTTGGGCATCGGCCGCAACACCATCACCCGCAAGATCCAGGAGTTGGGGTTGGAGGACTGATCTGACAACGCTGTGGGCCGCTGCTGCCTGCCGCCGTTCAACGGCGCACCCGTTCAGCCACGTACCCGGTCAATAACGAAAGCTGCGCCGGCTGCGTGGCCCACCCGGCGGGCTGGGCGAGCGGGAAAAGCGGTCCAGATCATCAAACATCGAGGTCGTGGCCTCAGATGCCAGACCGCCGGTTTCGCTGGGCGCGCAATCAGACAAGCTGACACCGCTGAGCGAGTCTGAGCCGAGTGCGATCTCGGGCCGACGGCCCGGCTGCGTGTCGTGGTTGACACCCCAGACATAGGGCATGTTGCTGCGCGCCGTGATGGCCTCTGCCAGACGAAAGCGCAAGACCCGCAAGTTCATGGCCTCGTCGCGGTCGTGTTCTCCACCTTGCAGCACAGCCAATTGTTCCAGGCCACGCTGCAGCACACCCACAGGCAAGCGGCGCAGCGCTGCCGAACCGCGCTTGGCCAATGACCGCTCAATGACGGACAGGTGGGGCATGACCTGCCGGATGGCAGGGTGGTTGCGCATGAGCTGGCGCAAGGTGCGGTGCGCGTCCCGCAGGGTTTGGCCCCGGCTGGGCGGTGGCAGCGTGGTGGCTTCACCTGCGCCAAGCCAGGCGCGCCGCTGCGGAGCTTGAACAAAGGCCAGTTTCAATACACCCACTCTGCGCAACAGACCCGTCAGCAACTGATACCAGCCGCTGCGGGCGGCAGCCGGATCAAGCGCAACAGTGTCATCGAACTGGGTGAAAGCCGTTGGCCTCAAATTGACTCCGGACTTCGTCTTGCCGCAGGTTGAGCAGGGCTGGAGATGCATGGCACCTGTTGATTGCCAACACCCTTCGCCGGCGATCATGCCATACCGACTTGTCGGTCCAACGGTCATAGCAGGCTGACCGGGCATGGCGCGTTTGCTGCTGGGCAGCAAGACCTTCCATCAGCCGGTGCGCAACTCCAGCAGCACCGGTGCGTGGTCGCTGGGCCGCTCATGCTTGCGCTGCGGTTTGTCAATGCTGCAGGCCGTGACCAAGGGCTGCAAGGCGCGGCTGACCAGGATGTGGTCAATACGCAACCCCTGATTTTTGCGAAACGCCAAGTTGCGGTAGTCCCACCAACTCCACAGGCGTGGCGGCTGCTCGAACAGGCGGAAGGCGTCGACAAGCCCGAGATCGAGCAAGGCGCGAAAGTGCGCCCGCTCTTCGTCAGTGCAATGGATGGTGCCGGCCAGGGCTACCGGATCAAACACATCGCGGTCTTCGGGCGCCACGTTGTAGTCGCCCATCAATACCAGTTGAGGGTGCTGGGCCAGTTCAAGCTGCAGCCAGCCCTGCAAGGCGCTGAGCCAGCCCATCTTGTAGGCAAATTTGTCTGTGCCCGGCGCCTGGCCGTTGGGGAAGTAGGCGCCAATCACCCGCAGGTCGGCCACGCTGGCAGCGATGACCCGGGCTTGTGGGTCGTCGTGGCCCGGGATGTTGTGCACCACCGCCGTGGCCTCGCTGCGCGACAGTAGGGCCACACCGTTGTAAGTTTTCTGGCCAAACCAGGCACTGTGCCAACCGGCAGCGGACAACTCTGCCTTCGGAAACTTGTCATCCGTCATCTTGGTTTCCTGCAACACCATCACATCGGGCTGGTGCACCGCCAGCCAATCCAGCAATTGCGGCAGGCGCACCGTCAATGAGTTGACGTTCCAGGTGGCGAGTTTCATGGTTTGCAGTCGCAATGGATAGGCGCGGAGGAGTCTTCGCCCATCGTATCCAACCCCGAGACACCGGCAGCAGCAGGTGTGCCACGCTGGCGCATCGCAGCCTGGATGGCGGAACCGGTTGCAAGCACCAGTCGGTGCTGGCGCCGTGCCGGCGCGCTGCTGGGCCAGCCGGTGCGGGTTCAACCCCAGCGGGAAACTCCTGCCGGCGGCAACGGGCACCATCCGTAGAATTGACGCACACGCCAAGGAGTTGTCCGCAATGCCATCCCACCGCCGCAGCGCTGCCAAGCCAGACGCCGCCGCCGCCGCCGAGGGCAGCATCCGGGTCCTCAAGAAGTATCCCAACCGGCGGCTTTACGACACCCAGACCAGCAGTTACATCACACTGGCCGATGTCAAGCAGATGGTGTTGGAGGGCGCCGTGTTTGAGGTGCGTGACGCCAAGACCGGCGACGAGATCACGCGCAGCATCTTGTTGCAGATCATCCTTGAAGAAGAAACCGGCGGCATGCCGATGTTCACCACCGCCATGCTGGGCCAGGTGATCCGCTTCTACGGCCATGCCATGCAGGGCATGATGGGCAGCTATCTGGAGACCAACCTGCAGGCTTTTGTGGATGTGCAAACCCGGCTGGCCGACCAGACCAAGGGCCTGTACGACCCCACGAGCTTCACGCCCGAAACCTGGGCCCAGTTCATCAGCGGCCAAGCGCCCATGATGCAGGGCGTGATGGGCAACTACCTGGACCAGAGCAAATCGCTGTTTGCGCAGATGCAAGAGCAGATGGCAGCGGGCAAGTTGTTCCCGGGCATGCCGGGGCTGGCACCCAAGCGCTGAAGCGGGCCAGCCTGCTGGCCAGGCAAAGCGCCAGTGCGCCACCGGTTGTCACCGACAATCGGTGCATGCAAGAAACCACCTTCTCCACTGGCCAGTCGCCCAGCCCAGCCGGCAAACCCGCACCCAAGGTCGGCTTTGTCTCGCTCGGCTGCCCCAAGGCGCTGACCGATTCCGAGCTGATCCTCACACAGCTCAGCGCCGAGGGCTACCAGACCAGCAAAACCTTTGCCGGGGCTGATCTGGTGATCGTCAACACCTGCGGCTTTATTGACGACGCGGTGCGCGAAAGCCTGGACACGATTGGTGAGGCGCTGGCGGCCAATGGCAAAGTCATCGTCACTGGCTGCCTGGGCGCCCGCACGGGGGATGGTGGTGGCAACCTGGTGCGCCAGATGCACCCCAGCGTGCTGGCCGTCACCGGCCCGCATGCCACACAAGAGGTGATGGACGCAGTACACCTGCACGTACCCAAGCCACACGACCCGTTTGTCGATCTGGTGCCTGAAGCGCGTGCCCAGTTCCGGGGTGAGGCCGGCATCAAGCTCACGCCGCGCCACTACGCCTACCTCAAGATCAGCGAGGGCTGCAACCACCGCTGCACCTTCTGCATCATCCCCAGCATGCGCGGTGACCTGGTGTCACGCCCGGTGGGTGATGTGCTGGCCGAGGCGCGGGCGCTGTTTGAGAACGGCGTCAAAGAGCTGTTGGTGGTCAGCCAGGACACCAGCGCTTACGGCGTGGATGTGAAGTACCGCACCGGCTTCTTCGATGGCCGGCCGGTCAAGACCCGCATGACCGAACTGTGCGAGGCATTGGCCGCGCTGGCCCGCCCGCACGGCGCCTGGGTGCGGCTGCATTACGTCTACCCGTATCCGCATGTCGATGAGCTGCTGCCGATGATGGCCAGCGGCCGGCTGCTGCCCTACCTGGATGTGCCGTTTCAGCACTCGCACCCCGACGTACTGCGCCGCATGAAG
>JANPOW010000242.1:0-6869 GCA_031428185.1 Betaproteobacteria bacterium
GCTGCAGCAGCTCATAGCGCAGACTAAGGCGGACTTATCCCGCTACAACGCCGAAGGGCTATGGCCCGCCACCGTGCTGGCGGGCAGCATTGGCTCGGACGCCCGCGCGCTGGGCGGTGCGCTGCTGCCGCTGCATGCCAACTTTGCGCCTGACCGCGAGCTGTTCCTGAAGATCGCGGCCGAATAGCCCCGCGCCGCCGCATGCCGCCCCGCGCCCGCCCAGCCACGGGATGGGCGCCGGCCGGCCCAGCCGCCATACTGGGCGCCAGTACCACCACCCGGGGACACCATGCCAGGCCCAGCACGCGGATTCACGCTGATCGAGCAACTTGTGGCCCTCACGCTGGCGGGCGCGGCGTCGGCCGCTGCGCTGCCGGGCCTGGCCGAGCTGCAAGCCCAGGCCGACGCCACCACGCTGCAGCACCTGGCCGCTGCGGCCGGCAGCGCGATGGCGCTCAATTACGCTGGCTGTCTGGTCACCAACCAGCAGGTGGTGGTCGGCAAATGCCAGGCCGTGGCCGACTGCAGCCAGGTGCAGGCACTGCTGCAAACCGCATTGCCTGCCGGCTACCGGGTGCTGCCACAGGCCTTGCCGGCGCCCACCCCGGGCGCCGAGGCCAGTTGCCAGTTGCTGGACAACAGCCACGGCGCCGGCGCCAGCTTCCGCGCTTATCCCACCGGGGCTTGAGGGCCAGCCGGGTGAACGGCAGGGCGGCAGCCCGGGCGCTGCGCCTGCGCGCCACGGCGCTCAATCTGCCGCCAAATCCAGCAGGCTGGGGCCTGAACCCACCTCGGGCGCCACGGGTGCCACAAAGCTCACGCCTTCGTCGGCGGCCCAGCGTGCCAGGCGGCCGTCAGCCAGGGCGTCGCCAATCACCCGGTCCAGCGCGGCGCGCACGTCGGCCGCGCTGTCCAGCGTCACAAACCCCAGGTTGATGCCGATGGGCCGGCGATAGGCCGCCGCCACCAGCGGCTGGCCCGGGTGCAGCAGTTGCCATCCATCAAACATGGCCAGGGGCACAAGCGCGGCCTCAAAGCGGCGGCCGGTGGGTGGTGCCGGTTGTGCCAGCTCAGCCAGCGCGTCTTCACGCTGGTTGAGTGACACCAGGCGCGGCCGCAGCAGGCCGTTGCGCCAGGTCATGCCCACCGCGCTGGCCAGGGTGCCGCTGACGGTGGCCAGGCGGCGCTCACCCAGATCGGTCAAGCGCTGCAGCGGGGCGGCGCCTACCGGCTGCACCACGCCCAGCGCCACCGCCTGGTAGGCGCGGCTGGGCACTAGCGTGCCCAGTGGCACAAACGTGCGGTCGCGCTTGCGCGGTGCGCCGGGGTAGTCTGGCGTGCGCGATGTCGGCCGGCTGGCCGGGCCCAGATCGGCCGCCAGCAGCGGGAACCCGCTGGCCGCATCACAGCGCTGCGACGACAGCAGCGCGTTGATCTCATGCGTGAGTGCGCTTTCTTTCTCGTAGCTGGTCTCAAACGGCAAGACCACCAGCGTGCGGCCCAGCACGGTGGCGGCGGCCTGGGCGATGCGCACATCCAGGCCCCGCGGCTGGCCGCTCACCAGGTGCGAGAACGGTGGGTTGTCGGCCGCCATGCAGATGGTCAGGGTGGGGGCGGCGCCTGCCGGCGCAGCAAGCGCCGCCGCCGCAGCGGCCAGCGCCAGGCCAAGCAACCATCGGTGCGGTGCTACACCGGGCTCAAGGCGCGTTGCCACCACGGCTGCCCACGTAAGCCCACAACACATCGATCTGGTCAGGCGTCAGCGCGTCCTTGAACGACGGCATGTTGCCCTTGCCCAGGCTCACACTGCTCAAAAAGCGCTGCGGGTCGTCGGCCGGAAAGCGCCGCAAGTCATACACCGTGGTGCCGGCGTTGACCATGTTGCGGCCGTGGCACTGCGCGCAGGTGCGGCTGTACTGCTCCCGCCCCAGCGCGATCTTCATCGGATCGAAGCGGTTGGCCGTGTCCTGCGCCAACGCTGCTGCGGGCAAGGCCAGCAGCCCAGCCAACAACATCCATCGCCGAAGTCGTGCCTCGCCAAGCAGACGCCGTGGGGCCGGCGCCGCCGGGCCACTGGCGGTGCCGCCCTGGGGGGGCTGAGGCCTGGCACAAGCGGCGAGCCGTTTGTGCCAGCCGAAGGGCTGGGCCTGTGGCCCAGCGCGGCCTGCACGGACGCCGAAGGCGCTTCGGGGAGGGGTCATTTCAATGCAAACGTCCAGACCGAGCCACCGCCCGGCGTGGCGGCCATGCGCTCATCACCCACCAGCGCCCACACCCCACCGGCGCCCACCACGATGCTGACGTACTGCTTGCCGCCCTGCTCCCAGGTGACAGGCAGGCCGATGATGCCGCTGCCGGTCTGGAACTCGTAGAGCTTCTGGCCGGTGTTGGCGTCCACCGCGATGAACTCACCGGTGGCCGCACCGGTGAACACCAGGCCACCACCAGTGGACAAGGTGCCGGCCATGCTGGGCTGGCCGGGCCAGGCCATCTGCCACTTGGCCTTGCCGGTCATCGGGTCAATCGCGCTCAAATGGCCGTTGGCTGTGCCCTTGGGCGGGAAGTTGACGCCGCGAAAGTTGATGCCCAGGTACCACTCACCACGCTTGTATTCGGGCTTGGCAATCTGGTAGGGCCACGACATCTCGAGGGTGTTTGCGTAGGCCAGCCCGGTGGTCGGGTTCCAGCTCATCGGCGTCCAGTTTTTGCCGCCCAGCACCGACGGCCACACGATTTCGTCACCGCCGGCACGGATGCGCTTGGTTACCTCGGACTCCACCGGCCGGCCGGTGGCCATGTCGATCTTGTCGGCCCAGTTGACCTTGACATACGGGTTGGCCGCCAGCAGCTTGCCGTTGGCGCGGTCCAGCACGTAGAAAAAGCCGTTGCGGTTGGCCTGCGCCAGCACCTTGCGCATCTGGCCGTCCACCTTCAGGTCCACCAGCATGCCCACTTCGGTGGCGTCGTAGTCATACGGGTCATTCGGGCTGAACTGGTAGTGCCAGACCATCTCGCCGGTCTTGGGCCGGAAGGCGATCACTGAGCAGACATACAGGTTGTCGCCCTTGCGCACCTCGGGGTTCCACGGGCCGGCGTTGCCGGTGCCCCAGTACACCAGGTCCAGCTCAGGGTCGTAGGTGCCGGTCAGCCAGGTGGGGGCACCGCCCTTGCTGGCGGTGTCACCTGGCCAGGTGTTGCCACCTTTTTCGCCAGGGGCAGCGGTGGTGTAGAAGCGCCACAGTTGTTTGCCGGTGGCCGGGTCCCAGCCGTCCACAAAGCCGCGCGTGCCGTATTCACCGCCGGCAATGCCGGTCATCACCACGCCGCCTGCGATGAGCGGTGCGCTGGTCATCGCATGGCCGTCCTGGTAGTTGGCGGCCTTGCTTTTCCACAGTTGTTTGCCGGTCTTGGCGTCCAGCGCGATGACGTGGGCGTCCAGCGTGACGCGGAACAGCGTGCCGTTCAGGATGGCGGCGCCGCGGTTCAGGATGCCGCAGCAGGCGTACTTGAAGACGTCTTGCGGCAGCTCATGCTCCACCTTCCACAGTTGCTTGCCGGTGAGTGGGTTGAGGGCCACGGTGCTGCTGTGGGTGGTGACGTACATGACGCCATCAAACACGATGGGCTGCGACTCCTGGCTCTGCGAGTTGTTCAGGCTGTAGCTCCAGATGGGCGCCAGCTTGTCCACCGTGCTGGCATTGATCTGCTTGAGCGCGCTGTAGCGTTGGTTGTTGTAGCCCATGCCGTAGGTCAGCACGTCACCGGGGGTGGTGGCGTCGGCTTTCAGGGCCTCGGCGGATTGGGCCAGTGCTTGCGGCGCGGCCAGCGCACCAGCCAGCGTGACCAGTGCCGCGCTGGCGGCCATCCGCTGGAACATCGGCCCGAACATCGGTCGGATCATTGGCATGGTGTGTGTGTCTCCTCTTGTGGGACGGCTTGCAGCCGCTGCGGTCGGACCAGTGTCCGACCCGACCGATGCTCAAGGTTGCGGCCCGCGCTGTCCATCCCCAGCGGGCTTTCCCTAGGTCTGGGGCGGTCTGCGGGCTGTCTACAGTGGAGTCACTGGCCGACGGCGGCTTGTTGCAACGGCGCGCCTGTTGCAGCGTGCAACACCCCAACCGCGCTGGCGCCGCAGCGCACCTCAGGATTTCCGATGAGCCACCCTTCACTTCACGAAACCCGCCTGCAGCGTGTGCGCAGCCACTACCGGGTGTCGCCCTGGCTGCAGCCACGCGACGATGAATCGCCGCTGCTGCGCTCGTGGCAGCGCTGCGTGGATGCCGGCATGCACGAGGCCGAACAGATCCACTTTGAGCTGGTCTCCCGGTCCCTGCTGGCCAGCCTGGACGATGTGCATGGTGCGCTGGTGCGGGCGGCCCGGCCCGAAACCGAGCGCCTGGCCCACGCCGTGCGTGGCACCGGCTGCGCGGTGTTGTTGTTCAACAGCCGAGGCGTGGTGATCGACCGGCTGTGCCATGAGGCCAGCACCCCCGCCGTGCTGCTGGCCGGCAGCCGCAAGGGCGTGAACGTGGCCGAGCGCTGTGTGGGCACGTCCGCGCCGGCCATCGCCATCGCCGACGGTCTGCCTTATCTGGTGGGCCGGGAGGCGCATTTTTTCAGCAGCATGCGGCCCTATTTTTGTGTCGCCGCACCCATCGATTCACCCACCGGAGAGCGGCTGGGCGCACTCGACATCACGGCCTACGACAACGTGCCGTCGTTCGACATCTTCTCGCTGGTGGTGGACGCTGCAACGGCGATCGAAAACAGCCTGTTCCAGCCGTCGGCCGACCGCCTGCTGGTGCGATTCCACCCGCGCGCCGAGCTGGTGGGCACACCGCTGGAGGGCCTGCTGGCGGTGGCCCCGGACGGCCGGGTGTGCGGCGCCAACCGGGTGGCCGCACGCCTGCTGTGCCAGCCCCGGGCCGCGCTGATGGGGCGGGCTTTTGCCGACCTGTTTGACCGCCGCCTGCACGCGCTGTTTGCCCGCCCGACTGGCCAGCGTGGCCCTGACATGGTGGAGATGCAAACCCACGTGGGGCTGCAGGTGCAGGCGCGTTTTGAGTGCGCGGCCAGGCAGGGCGCCGCCGCCGCCGGCTGGGCCAGGGCGCAGGACGACAGCGCCCTGCCGGCCGTCAGCCATGCCGTCAGCCATACCGTCAACCAAACGGTCAGCCAAAGCCCAGCCGGGCCGCAAGCCCTGCCACCGCCCAGCAACATGCAAGAGCTGGAGCGCCAGGCCATCGCCCGCACGCTGGCCGCGGTGGGTGGCAATGTGTCGGCAGCGGCGCGCCAGTTGGGCATCAGCCGCAACACCATCTACCGGCGCCGCAACGGTTTGGTCTAGGCTCCTAGGCGCCTAGGCGCCGCAGGCGCGCCCAGCGCGCTTCAGCGCCGGCCAAACATCATCTGCCGCGCCAAGGCCGATTTGACCGGCGGCAGCGCCTGCAAGGCGGCCAGCGCCAGGCCACGCGCGGCCGGCAGGCCAGGCCAGCGCCAGGTGAAGCTGCGGGCCAAGAAATCAGTCGCAGCGATCATGCTCCAGCGGTCTGGGCCACGCTGCCACTCCAGCCGGCGCAGCAGTGCGGGCAGGCCGGCCGGGCTGGCAGTGCGTAGCGCAAACACCAGCGCAGCGGCATCACGCAGGCCCAGGTTGAGGCCCTGGCCGGCCACCGGGTGCAGGGTTTGCGCGGCGTTGCCGATGCGCACGATGAGCCCGTCGACCAGCGTGCGCTCGGCGTTCAGGCCCAGCGCAAAGCGTTTCAGGGGCGAGATATCCACCACCGTGCCAGCGCCATCGGGCAGCAAAGTGTTGAGCACGCTGATGCGCTGGGCATCGGTGAGTGGCGCCACCGGGTCGTCAGCACTGGCCACACACCAGACCATCGCGGCACGGCCAACGCCGGCCGGGGTGGGGGTTGCGCCCGGGGTTGCGCCAAGTGTTGCGCCAAGTGTTGCGGCCGGTGCGGGCAGCGGCGGCAGCGGCAACAAGGCCAAGGGGCCGTCCCGGGTGAAGCGCTCCACCGCCAAGCCGGGCGTGGCGCCGCGCAGTTGCACGCTGCCCACCCAGGCGGTCTGCTGGTAGTCGTGGGTCAGCGCTTTGCGGGATTGATCGGCAAACACACCGCCCTCGGCCACCACCGCCAAATCAAACCGCTCGGCGATGCCGGCGTCCACCTCCACGGTCGGGCCGGCGTCGGCGCTGGCCCGCAGGTTGCGCAGGGCCAGCACCGGCTGGCCAAAGCGGCTGTGCAGGCGCTGCGGCGCTGCGGCCTCGGCGGCCAGCCAGGCGCGTTGCAGCGTGCTGACCAGCGCGCCGTAGCTCAGCACGGCACCCAGCATGGGCACGGCCTCGTCCACAGCGCGCAGCCGCACGGCATGGGCCAGGCCGGGCAGGCTGAGGGTGGGCGGCGCCTGCGACACCAGCACCTCGGTGATGGGCTGGGCCAGCGCGGCGGGCCAGGCACCCAGCCGGCGCAGCAGTTGCACACTGCCCAGCGCCAGGGCCAGGGTGCGGGGGTCAGCCGCCACGTCTTTGGCCAGCGGGCGGGCGTCAAACACGGTGATCTGGGCGTTTGGCAGGCTGCGTGCGGCTTGCAGCGCCAGGGCCAGGCCGGCCGGGCCGGCGCCGATGACGGCGATCTTCCAGGGGGTGGTGGTCAAGCTCATGGGCGCTACGCCTGCTGCCGCAGTGCGGCACTGGGCGCCGCCATACCCGATGCGGCCGGCTGCGGCGCGGTCGGGTGCGCTGCCACCGCATGCGGCGCCATACCGGCATGGTTGTTCAGGCGGGTCGTCAGATCGAGCTCGGCACCGTTGCCGCCAAAGAGTTCGGCTCGCACGGCGTCGGCGGTCTCGTGCTCGAAGCC
>JANPOW010000243.1:0-9061 GCA_031428185.1 Betaproteobacteria bacterium
GCACCGACCGAATCTCAACCGCAAGTGGGCGGCATACACGCGACAGCGCGGGCGACGTTGTCCACATGCTGATTCAACAACTGCAAGCCAGCGACGACGACGCTGCCGAAGGTGAGTTCACCGGCTTGATGGCGCTGCCGGCGCTACAGGCCTGGAGACCGTGGCTGATCGACGCCTTGCACGCCCGCAGACGCAGACGTCGCACCGAGCGCCACCGCTATCCCGATGCGCAACAAATTTCCACCGCGCTGGGCGGTGGTGCGCCGGCCAACGTGCCGGACTTGGCAGCGTTGCTGGTCGATCTGCTGGCTGACGTGCGGCGTGATTGGCGAGGCCGTGAGGGGCGGCAGCTGGAGGTTTTCTGGTGTGATCCAGTTCAGCAGCAAAGGCGCCGCCCGCGCATTGAAAACGAATGCCGCAACCGCCTGCATGCCTTGCTGCGCCCTCAATTGCTGGCACGTGGCATCGACCTGCCGCTGGAACCACAGCATGCCGACGACACCCGTGCCGATCTGGGTTTGTGCTGGGCAGACGCCGGGCGCGCCTTGCGGCTACCGGTGGAGATCAAATGCGAAAGCCACAAGCGGGTCTGGATGGCCTGGGCTGATCAGCTTGAACGCTACGCCGCCCACCCAGACAGCGACGGCATTGGGGTCTACGTCGTGCTGTGGTTTGGGCATGCAGCGCGCAAGGCGCCCGGCGCGGCCAAGGCACCGGCCGATGCTGGCGAAATGCAAGGCCAACTGCAGGCGCTGATCCCACCCATTGACCGACACCGCCTGCCCGTGGTGGTGCTGGACTTGTCGTTGCCAGGACACCCACCTTGGCACCCCAAAAAGGCGCCCAGGCGTTAGTCCACGTAAGGGTCGTGCAACCCCAAGCCCGCCAAAATCGCCGTCTCCCGCGCCTCCATCAGCGCCGCTTCGTCATCATCCTCGTGGTCGTGGCCTTGTGCGTGCAGGGCGCCGTGCACCAGCAAGTGGGCGTAGTGGTCGGCCACGGGGATGCCCAACTCAGCCGCTTCGCGCTCCACCACGCCGGCGGCCAGCACAAGATCAGCCACCACCACCGGGCTGTGCTCGTAGTCGAAGGTCAGCACGTTGGTGGCGTAGTCCTTGCCGCGGTAGTCGCGGTTCAGCGCCTGGCCTTCGTCGTCGCCGACGATGCGCACCGTGATCTCACCCGGCGCGCCGAGTGCTGCGCGCAGCCAGCGCTGCACTTTGTGGCGCGGCAGCAGGGCGCGGTGGCGGGTATCGGCAAATTGCAGCGACAGGCCCAGCGCTGGTTTGGCCGGCCGGGTCATCGGGATGCCATGCCGTCAGCCCCACCCACGGCCCGGCCCGCCACCCCACCCCCGGCGCCAAGCGCCGCAGCGCCTGCCGGTTTGGCCGCGTAATACGCCTCCACGTTGCGCGCCACCCGCGGGTGGCGCACCACATCGGCCGAGCTGAACTGTGAAAACGCGATGCCCGGCACACCGGCCAGCACCGCCGCCGCATCGGCCAGGCCGCTGCTGGCGCCGCGTGGCAAATCGACCTGGCTGACATCGCCGGTGACCACCGCGCGCGAGCCAAAGCCGATGCGGGTCAAAAACATCTTCATCTGCTCGGGCGTGGTGTTTTGCGCTTCGTCCAGGATCACGAACGAGTGGTTGAGCGTGCGGCCCCGCATGAAGGCCAGCGGCGCGATCTCCAGCAGGCCTTTCTCAAACGCTGCGGTGACACGCTCGAAGCCCATCAAGTCATACAGCGCGTCGTACAGCGGGCGCAGGTAGGGGTCGACTTTTTGCGTCAAGTCACCCGGCAAAAAGCCCAACCGCTCACCCGCCTCCACCGCCGGGCGGGTGAGCACGATGCGCTGCACGCTGCTGCGCTCCAGCGCGTCCACCGCGCAGGCCACCGCGAGAAAGGTCTTGCCGGTGCCGGCCGGGCCGATGCCGAAGGTGATGTCGTGCTGCAGGATGTTGTGCAGGTACTGCAGCTGGCCGGGGGTGCGGCCACGCAGGTCACT
This sequence comes from Betaproteobacteria bacterium, assembly GCA_031428185.1. GTDB lineage: Bacteria > Pseudomonadota > Gammaproteobacteria > Burkholderiales > Burkholderiaceae_C > Pseudaquabacterium. The sequence continues at coordinate 2,011 of JANPOW010000243.1, forward strand.
GCGCCGGGTGTGCAGCTGAATGGCATCGGCACCGGGTGGTGCGGCCGGGGCATCTGGCTCAGCCGCGGCACCACGCGCCTCCATCAGCGCCAACTGCAGTGTCTCGGGTGCGATGGGCCGGGTGGCCTGGGTGTACAGCGCTTGCAGCAAGTCCAGCGCGCGCCCGGCCTGCAGGCGCTGACCATCGACCCGGAAAACCCCCTCGCGCCGGCTGATGCGCACCGACAGCGCGGCCTCGATGCTGCGCAGGTTGGCATCCAGCGCGCCGCTGAGGTGGGCCAGGCGGGTGTTGTCGGTGGGTTTGAAATCGTGGCGGAGGATCACGGCGGGGGTGGCAATCAAAGTGGCGATGCAAGTGGTGGTTCGTCACAACAAGCGGGTTGAAGCCCCCAATTCTCCGCCGAACCCCAGCCCGGCGCCTGCAACACAATCGCCCGCATGCCTGCACCCTGCCCGCCCTACCGCCAACGCTGCGCGGCCAGCTGCCCACGCCGCGCCGCTGCCGGCAGTGGCTTGGCGGCCCTGCTGCGCCGCTGGATGGTGGCGGCGATGCTGGCACTGCTGGCCTTGGCCAGCGGCCAGGTGCACGCCGATGTGCAGTTGCTGGAGCAGGCGCTGGTGGCGTCCGAAACCGCCGACGGCCAGCCGGACTGGGACCTGTCGCACCTCGTCAGCCTGCCCGATGACTGGGCCAACATCCCCGGCCAGCGGGGCGTGCTGTGGTACCGGCTGGCCTTGTTGCCGCCGCAGCGCCCTGCACCGGGTGAGTTGTACGGCCTCTACATCGAGCGTGCCTGCAATGTGGTGCAGGTGTGGCTGAACGGCCAACTGGTGCATGACGGTGGCCGGTTTGAAGAACCGGTCAGCCGCAACTGCCACCGGCCGCAACTGGTGCCGCTGCCGGCCGCGCTGCTGGGGCCGCGCCTGAACACGCTGGACCTGCGGGTCAAGGGCTACAGCCTGGACGAGGTCAGCTCGCGTGAGCGTGCGGGCGGGCTGTCGGCGGTTGAGTTTGGCCCCTACGAGGTGATGGCCAGCCACCACGCACGGCGCCTGGTGTTTGCCATCCGCCTACCTGAAATGATGAGCGGCGCGCTGGTGCTGATGGGCAGCTTCATGTTTGTGATGGGCTGGTTCAACCGGGCGCAAAGTTACTTGGCCTACTTTGGCGCGCTGCTGGTGGGCTGGTCGCTACTGCTGGCGCGGCTGTGGCTGTCCAACACCACAGCCAGCAACTGGACGGTGGAGCTGGCGCTGGCCGCGCTGCTGGGCTTCATCACGCTGGCGTCGGTGCAGTTTTTGATGCGCTATGGCGGCCGCCGGCTGCACTGGCTCAACATCGCATTGCCGCTGCAATGCCTGCTGCTGCCAGCCACCTTGCTGGCGGCTGGCCCGACCCGGCTCTACACCACCACCGGTGTGTGGAAGGCCTTGCTGGCAGTGCAGATCACCACCGCAGCGCTGTGTTACCTGGCCGATGTGCGGCGCCAGAACCGCCAGCGCTTTTGGTTGATGGCCTTGTTGCTGGGCCTGCTGAGCCTGTCACTGGGCGTCAGTTTTGCGGCCCAGACCCTGCCGCTGGATGCGCGCATCGGCCATGTGGCCGAGCTGGTGCCAGCGCTGGGTTTTTTGGCGCTCGGCCTGGTGCTGGTGCAGCAATACGGCCGCGCGTTTCAAAGCACCGAGCAAAACCGGGCTGACCTGGAGGTGCGCATCCACGCGGCCACGGCACAGATTGAGCGCAACTTCACCCAGCTGTCGGAGTTGCGGGTGGAGCAGGTGACCGACCGCGAGCGCAAACGGATTGCCGCCGATTTGCACGATGACCTGGGCGCCAAGCTGCTGACCATCGTGCACACCAGCGACAACGAGCGCATCAGCACCCTGGCACGTGAGGCGCTGGAGGAGATGCGCCTGTCGGTGCGTGGCCTCACCGGCAAGCCGGTCAAGCTGATCGACGCGCTGGGCGACTGGCGCGCCGAGGTGGTGTCACGCCTCAGCCAATCGGGTGTGCAGGGCGAGTGGAGCGCACCGCCCGACGACGACGTGCCGCAGACCCTGTCGTCACGCGCCTACGTGCAGACCACCCGCATCCTGCGTGAGGCGGTCAGCAACATCATCAAACACAGCGGGGCCTCGCAATGCTCGGTGCGCTGTGTGATTGCCGATGGGGATTTTCAACTGGTGATCCAGGACAACGGCAAAGGCATCCCCACCGAGTTGGACGGCCGGCTGGACAAAGGCCACGGCATGGCCAGCATGAAAGGCCGCGCCAAACAACTGCAAGGCCAATGCCTGGTCGAGTCCGGCCCAGGATACGGAACCGTGATACGCCTCACGTTGCCGCTGGAGCGCCACACCACAGGCGGTTAATGTGGGAATCTTCCATGAACCGGGGCTCATTGCCCCTCATCATGAAAGTTACGCCGCTGCTACGATGAGTTTGCGTCGCTGTGGCGCCAGTTCTGCGCCCTCTCAACGCAAGCCCGGAAGCACCCCACACCATGAACAACATCCTGCTGCTTGAAGATCTGCCCGAGATCCGTGCCTGGCTCAAAAGCCTGGTGATGCAGGTCTTCCCCACGGCCCGCATCACCGAATGCTCACGTGTGCAAGACGCGCTGCACCAGGTGCAAGCCGTGCGGTTTGATCTGGCGCTGTGCGACCTGGGCCTGCCCGACGGCAGCGGCACCGACGTGGTGGCCAAGTTGGCGCTGGTGCAGCCCGAGGCGCTGTCAGTGGTGGTCACCATCCATGACGACGATGAGCACCTGTTCCCGGCCCTGCAGGCCGGTGCCTATGGCTACATCCTGAAAGAACAATCGCGTGAGCTGATCACCGAGCAGTTGCACCGCATTGCCCAAGGTGAGCCCCCGCTGTCGCCGTCCATCGCCCGCAAGGTCATCAAATACTTTGCCAGCATGGCCAAGCCGCAGGCCAATGCGATGCCCGAGGTGTCGCTGACCGAGCGTGAAAGTGAAGTGCTGCTGCGCGTGGCCAAAGGCTTTACGCTGCCCGAGATCGGTGTGCAACTGGGTTTGTCGCGCCACACCATTGCCGATTACGTCAAGCAGATCTACCGCAAGCTCAACGTCAGTTCACGCGCTGAAGCCGCGTTGGAGGCGCAGCGGCTGGGGCTGTTCAGGCGCTGAATGCACAATCGCCGCCCATGATCGGACGGCTGACAGGTTTGCTGGTGGAGAAGTCTCCACCCCAGGTGCTCATTGATGTGGGCGGCGTCGGCTATGAAGTTGATGTGCCGATGAGCAGCTTCTACAACCTGCCGGCACTGGGTGAGCGCACCACATTGCTCACCCATTTCATCGTGCGTGAGGACGCGCAACTGCTGTTCGGCTTTCTCACCCAGGCCGAGCGCGCCACCTTCCGGCAGCTCATCAAGATCTCCGGCGTTGGCCCACGCATGGCCTTGAGCTTGCTGTCGGGCTTGAGCGTGGCCGAGTTGACCCAGGCCGTGGCGCAGCAGCAGGCCGCGCGCCTGGTCAAGGTGCCCGGCATTGGCAAAAAGACCGCCGAGCGCTTGCTGCTGGAGCTCAAAGGCAAGCTGGCACCCGACTTGGGGCTGCCCGGCAGCGTGCCGACCAGCGACGCGCAGATCGACATCTCGCAAGCCTTGATCGCCCTGGGCTACAGCGAGCGTGAGGCCGGCGCAGTGCTCAAGACCCTGCCGCCCGACGTGGGTGTGAGCGAGGGCATCAAGCTGGCGCTCAAATCACTGTCTTGATCGCTGCGCGGGCGGTGCAAAATAGGCTGTATGGGCATACAGACCGACGATTTTGACGAAGCGCCAGCGCTGCCGCGGGTGGTCAGTGCAGCGCGCCAGTCACCGCAAGAAGAGGCGATCGAGCGGGCGCTGCGGCCCAAACTGCTGGCCGACTACATCGGCCAGGCCAAGGCGCGTGAGCAGTTGGAGATCTTCATCAGCGCGGCCAAAAAGCGCAGCGAAGCGCTGGACCATGTGCTGCTGTTTGGCCCACCCGGCCTGGGCAAGACCACGCTGAGCCACATCATTGCCGCCGAGCTGGGTGTCAACCTGCGCCAGACCAGCGGCCCGGTGCTGGAAAAGCCCAAGGACCTGGCTGCCATCCTGACCAATCTCGAAAAAAACGATGTGCTGTTCATCGACGAGATCCACCGCCTGAGCCCGGTGGTCGAAGAGATCCTCTACCCCGCGCTGGAGGACTACCAGATCGACATCATGATCGGCGACGGCCCGTCGGCGCGCTCGATCAAACTGGACCTGCAGCCCTTCACGCTGGTGGGCGCCACCACCCGCGCCGGCATGCTGACCAATCCGCTGCGGGATCGTTTTGGCATCGTCACCCGGCTGGAGTTTTACAGCGCGGCTGAGCTGGGCACCATCGTGCGCCGCTCGGCCGGGCTGCTGGGAGTGCCGATCCAGGCTGATGGCGCGTTTGAGATTGCGCGCCGCTCGCGTGGCACCCCGCGCATCGCCAACCGCCTGCTGCGCCGGGTGCGCGACTACGCCGAGGTCAAGAGTGACGGCACCATCACGCGTGCCATCGCCGACAAGGCGCTGGTGATGCTGGATGTAGACCCGGAGGGGTTTGATCTGATGGACCGCAAGCTGCTGGAGGCGGTGATCCACCGCTTTGACGGCGGCCCTGTGGGGCTGGACAACGTGGCTGCGGCCATCGGCGAAGAGCCGGGCACGATCGAGGACGTGATCGAACCGTTTCTCATCATGCAGGGCTTTTTGCAGCGCACCCCACGTGGCCGCATCGCCACCCTGGCCGCCTACCGCCACCTGGGGGTGGCACCGCCCAGCGCGGCCGGGGGCTTGTTTGGCGATTGAGCCGCCGGGTGGCCGGCCCGCGCAGCCGTCCCAGCGTGCGGCCATCAAGGCGTGTTGAACAAGCCTTCAAAGCGCAGCCGCAAATCCCGCTTCAGCAGCTTGCCACTGGGGTTTTTGGGCAGGGCATCGACAAATACCACGCCCTTGGGCGTCTTGAAGTGGGCCAGTTGTGCAGCGCAGTGGGCAATCACCTGCGCTTGGTCCAGCGCCACGCCCGGCTTGCACACCACCACCGCAGTCACCGCCTCGATCCAACGCGGGTGTGGCAGGCCAATCACCGCCGCCTCGCTGACCCCGGCCAGGCGGTACAGCGCCTCCTCCACCTCACGGCTGGCCACGTTTTCACCGCCGGTCTTGATCATGTCCTTCTTGCGGTCCACCACGCTGATGTAGCCCTCGTCATCCACCTGGCCCAGGTCACCCGAGTGAAACCAGCCGCCGGCAAACGCGGCGGCAGTGCGCTGCGGGTCATTGAAGTAGCCCAGCAGCAACTGCGGCGAGCGGTGCACGATCTCACCCGTCTCGCCCACCGCCACATCGCGCATGTCGTCGTCCACCACGCGGGTTTCGACATTGAGCGCCGGCCGCCCCGCCGAGCCCGGCTTGCGCAACTGGTCCTCGGGTTTGAGCACCGTGGCCAGCGGCGCAATCTCGGTCTGGCCATAAAAATTCCACAGCCGCATCTGCGGGATGCGCTCGATCAGCTCACGCAGTACCGCCACCGGCATGATGGACGCGCCGTAGTAGCCCTTGCGCAGGCTCGACAGGTCATGCAGTGCAAACAGTGGTGAGCGCAGCAATGCAATCCACACCGTGGGCGGCAAGAAAAACTGGCTGATGCGGTGCTTGGCAATCAGCGGCAGCAGGTTTTCGGGTGTGGGCTTGGCGGTGATGATGCTGGTGCTGCCCAGATAGACGCTGGGACCAAGGAACACATCCAACTGGGCGCAGTGGTACAGCGGCAAGGCGTGCAGCACGGTGTCGCTCTCGGCCATCTCGCCTTCGATGATGCAACTCACGTATTGGTCGATCACCGCGCCGTGGGTCAGCATGGCGCCTTTGGGCAGGCTCTCGGTGCCGCTGGTGTAGACGATCTGCAGCAGGTGGTGGCTGTTGAAGCCGGGCTCGGGGCAGGGCAGGCGGGCCAGGTCGGAGGCCGCCAGGGCGTTGAAATCCATGCAGACGGGCGGGCAGGTGCTGGGCTCCTCGCTGGGTAGCCACAAAAAGCGGGTGATTTGGGTATCGCGGGTGGCCGCGTCCCGGCCCAGTGCGGCCAGGCCGCTGTCCAGCGCCAGCAGCTTGACGCCGGCATGGCGCAGGATGTAGGCCGCCTCATCCGCGTTGAGCATGAAGTTGACCGGCACCAGCACCGCGCCCAGCCTGGCCAGCGCAAAACGCAGCGCCGCAAAGCCGTGCGAGTTGCGCGCCAGCACACCCACATGTGCGCCGCTGGTCACGCCCTGCGCATGCAGGCCGGCGGCCAGGCGGCTGACGAGGGCATCAAACTCAGCCCAGGTCCACGCCACATCACCACACAGGATGGCGGGTTTGTGCGGCAGCCGCGCCGCCGTGCGGTGCAGCAGGTCAGACAGGGTTTGGCGGCGCAGGGCGGGGTGCAGGTCCAAGGTGGGTCTCCAAATGGCCGGGGCCGCATTGCAGAACGGTCTGCCGGCCCGATACAGCACCGTAACGGCAGCCTGCGGCGCTGGGTATCGGGGCATCACCGAATGCCCCCAAGGCCGGCTGTGCCGCTGTCGGCATCTTTGACAGCCAGCGCCAGCAGGCGCCCGCCACGCGCCAGGCGGGCCGCAGAACGGCCGCGCAAGTGCTTGATTTTGAAAGCCGCACAACTATTTCTGTGATTTTTGGCACATTCATTGCTCATCCCGCTGCAGGCGGCCTGTACCGAGCAGCTATTTGCCCCGGCCCTGCCGTTCAACGCCAACGCAGCTGGCGAATACGGCCTGATGTTGCGCGTGCGCGACCAGGCCGACGCGGACGTGACCACCTCGGCCATCCTGGTGCAGGTGCCCGAGCCGGGTTCTGTGGCGCTGGTGGGCGTGGCGCTGCTGGCCGCACTGGGCATCAGCCGCCGCCGCCAGGGCTGAGCGGCCACTGCACCTGCACCTGCGCCCGCGGCGCGGGCCCTGAACAGCGGCTTAGGCCGCCGTTGTGCGTTTGGGCTGCGGCGCGCCGGCCACGCTTCTAGGAGCCTGT
>JANPOW010000244.1:0-12580 GCA_031428185.1 Betaproteobacteria bacterium
CTGGAAGACGCCTACGAGCGGGGCAAGGCCATGGGCGTGTTCGCCGAGCAGTGTGTGGACAAGTACAAGTTCAGCCGCGAGGCGCAAGACCAGTACGCCATCACCTCCACCACCCGGGCCCGCCAGGCCAACGAGGATGGCAGCTTCGACTGGGAGATGGCGTCGGTGGCGCTGGGCGACAAGGCCGGCACCGTGATCAAGGCCGACGAGCAGCCGCGCAAGGCCAAGCTCGACAAGATCCCCGGCCTGAAACCGGCGTTCAAGCACGGCGGCACCATCACCGCCGCCAACGCGTCCAGCATCTCCGACGGCGCGGCAGCACTCGTGCTGATGCGTGAATCCACCGCCCGCGCGATGGGCGCCACCCCGATTGCCCGTATCGCGGGCCACGCGGTGTTTGCGCAAGAACCGCAGTGGTTTGCCACCGCCCCGGCCGGCGCCATCCACAAAGTGTTGCAGCGCGCCGGCTGGGACGCCAAAAGCGTGAACCTGTGGGAGGTCAACGAGGCCTTTGCCGCCGTCACCATGGCCGCCATGACCGACTTTGGCCTGCCGCACGAGATCGTCAACGTACACGGTGGCGCCTGCGCGCTGGGCCACCCGATTGGCGCGTCGGGGGCGCGCATCGTCGTCACCTTGCTGGGCGCCTTGCGCAAGCAGGGCTTGAAGCGCGGTGTGGCCGCGCTGTGCATCGGTGGTGGTGAGGCCACCGCGCTGGCGGTGGAGTTGCTGTCGTGATCCTCAGCGAAGACCACCTGGCCGTGCAAGACGCGGTGCGCAACTACGTGCAGGCCCAGATTGCCCCCCACGCCGCCGCCTGGGACAAAAGCCACCAGTTCCCGCGCGCCCAGTTGCGTGGCCTGGCCAGCCTGGGCTGTTACGGCGTGGCCGTGCCGGTGGAGCATGGTGGTGCCGGGTTGGACTACCTGGCGCTGGCCGTGATGCTGGAAGAAATTGCCGCCGGTTGCGGCGCCACCAGCACCATCATCAGCGTCAACAACTGCCCCGTCTGCGCCATCCTGATGGCCTACGGCAATGCGGACCAGAAGCAACGTTTCCTCACGCCGCTGGCGCAGGGCGACATGCTGGGCGCGTTTTGCCTGACCGAGCCGCATGTGGGCAGCGAGGCCGGTGGCCTCAAAACCACCGCCGTGCTGGACGGGGATGATTACGTGCTGAACGGCGTCAAGCAGTTCATCACCAGTGGCAAAAACGGCGATGTGGCCATCGTCATGGCGGTCACCGACAAAGCCGCCGGCAAGCGCGGCATCAGCGCCTTTCTGGTGCCCACCAACACGCCCGGCTACAGCGTGGCGCGCATCGAGGACAAGATGGGCCAGCACGCCAGTGACACGGCGCAAATCCTGTTCGAGAACTGCCGCGTGCCGGCGGCCAACCGCATCGGCGACGAGGGCCAGGGCCTGAAGATTGCGCTCTCTGGCCTGGAGGGTGGCCGCATCGGCATTGCCAGCCAGGCGCTGGGCATGGCGCGTGCCGCGTTTGAGTGCGCACTGGCCTACAGCAAAGAGCGCAAGGCGTTTGGCGTGCCGATTTTTGAGCACCAGGCGGTGCAGTTCAAGCTGGCCGACATGGCGACCAAGATCGAGGCTGCGCGCCAGTTGATCTGGCATGCCGCCTGCCTGAAAGACGCCGGCCGCCCGTGCCTGAAAGAAGCCGCGATGGCCAAGCTGCTGGCCAGCGAGATGGCCGAAGTGGTGTGCTCAGGCGCCATCCAGGTGCTGGGTGGATATGGCTATGTCAGTGACTTCCCGGTCGAGCGCATCTACCGCGATGTGCGGGTATGCCAGATTTACGAGGGCACGTCCGAGGTGCAGAGGATTCTGATCGGGCGCGCGCTGGCCTGATCAAGCCAGGGCGCTCAGCCCTGCAGGCCGGCAAACACGTTCTGCACGTCTTCGTTGGCGTCCAGCGCGGCCAAAAAGGTCTCCACCTCGTCCAACTGCTCGGCGCTCAGGCTGGCCGGGTCGATGGGCGTTTTTGGCTTGTAGCCCAGCTTGGCGGACAGCACGGTAAAGCCCTGCGCCGGCAGCGCGCGGCTCACCAGGTCCAGGTCAGTGGGTGCCGTCAAGAACACGGTGACGCCGTGCTCGTCGGCCGTCTCAAAGTCTTGCGCGCCAGCTTCGATGGCCGCCAGTTCGGGGTCAGCGCCACCGCTTGTGCGACCGACGGCGGGCTCGGCCTCGATCAGGCCCACATGCTCAAAATCCCAGGCCACCGAGCCTGAACTGCCCAACTGGCCTTTGCGGAACAGCACCCGCATCTCGGACGCGGCGCGGTTCACGTTGTCGGTCAGGCACTCCACCATCACCGGCACGCGGTGCGGTGCAAAACCTTCGTAGATGGCGTGCTCAAAATGCACCGCCTCGCCGCTGAGACCGGCGCCTTTTTTGATCGCCCGGTCTAGCGTGTCTTTGGGCATGGACACCTTGCGCGCCTGCTCCACCACCATGCGCAGGCGCGAGTTGGCGGCCGGGTCAGCGCCGTGGCGCGCTGCAATCATGATGTCCTTGGCCAATTTGCCAAACAGCCTGCCTTTGGCATTGGCGGCCACATCCTTGTGCTTGGCTTTCCATTGCGCGCCCATGTTTGAAGGTCTCTGCGGTGAGGGGTGGTGGTGAGGGGTGGTGATTCTGGCAAAGCCCGGCGCTTGGCCGCAGCCACGCCGCGTCAGGTGTCGGGCTGCAGCGCCGGCACATTGAACACTTGGCGCAGATAGGCCAGAAAGGTCTGGTCGTCACACAAAATCTTGCCCGGGCTGTCGGACAGCTTGGCCACCGGCTGGCCGTTGCAGTGCGCCAGCTTCATCACGATATGCAGGGTGTGCAGGCCCACATCGTTGGTCAGGTTGGTGCCAATGCCAAAGCCGAGTTGCGTGCGGTCAGCAAAGTGGCGGTACAGCTCAAACGCACGTGGCAGGTTGAGCCCGTCACTGAACACCAGCCGCTTGGTGTGGGTGTCAATGCGCAGGCGGGCGTAGTGGGCGAGCGCCTTTTCTCCCCATACCACCGGGTCACCCGAGTCGTGGCGCAAGCCGTCAAACAGCTTGGTGAAGTAGAGGTCAAAGTCAGCCAGGAATGCGTCCATGCCCACCACGTCGGTCAGGGCCACGCCCAGGTCTCCGCGGTACTCTTGCACCCAGCTCTCGAGTGCGGCTTTTTGAAAATCGCGCAACCGCACACCCAGGGCCTGGTAGGTCTGCAAAAACTCATGCGCCATCGTGCCGATGGGCACCAGGCCCAAGTCCCGCGCCAGCAGCACACAGGATGTGCCGCGAAAGTACTCGGGCACCTCACGCGCCAGCGTGGCCACCACCTCACGGTGCCAGGCGCCCGAGAAACGGCGGCGCACGCCAAAGTCAAAAAACTCGAAGGGGTTGCGGCGCCGTGGCTCAGCGCTGAAGGCGCGCAGCATCTGCACTTTTTCAGCCAGCCGGCGGCGCCCTTCAGCCAGCGCAGCGGCTTGGTCAAAGCGGCGGAAGTACAGCTCATTGACGATGGCGAGCACATGGATCTCAAACGCCATCACATGCACTTGCGGCCCACGCGCCACGATCTCCAACGTGCCCTGGTTGTCGCGCACCTCAATGAAATCACGCTGGAACTGGAAGATGCGCAAGAAGTCGACAAAGTCGCTCTTGATGAAGCGCAGGCCGGCCAGATAGCGCAGCTCATCGTGCTGGAAGCGCAGGCTGCACAAATGGTCCAGCTGCTCGTTGATCTCGCCGATCAGGTGCGTCAGCGGGTAATCACGCGCATTGCGGCAGATGAAGATGTACTCGGCCTGCGTCTGCGGGTGCCGGTGCAGCATGGCCTGCCACATCGTGAACTTGTAGAGGTCAGTCTCCAGCAGGCTGTGGATCACGGGTTGCATGGGCGGTGCATCAGAAGGAGCAGCGGGTGGGCGCCGTGGCGCACGTCGGGCCAGTATAGAAGCGGGGCTGGCGCTGTGCGATCCGCCGTGGCGGGCCGTCCGGGCTGGCAGTCTGGATACTTGGCCAGGGTCGCCGGCCTCATTCTGTTCGGCGGCCGCTCGGTGAACTGCTGGGCAGCCTGGCAGGCGTCGCTGTACCGCGTGCAACCGCAGGTGTCCTTCTGGGCATTGGGCTGGCGACCAGGGCCTGGCGCCGGTCCTTCGGGATGGCGCGGCCTTGTGCAATGCGCTGGCGCTCTCCCTCGATGCGGTTGGCACATTGGAAGCGCCGCTGGGTCGGTTGGCGCAGCGCGGCAAGGGCTGCGCCTGGACCAGCGCCGTGCCCGTGAGCACGAGGCTGGCCATCAGGGTCATCATGCTGCTGCTGCCGATGATGGCGGCCCACAGATCGGCGACCAGTGACGCGAGGCGGCCCTCAGCAGGCAAGGCGCGACCCTGCTGCGCGGTGCGTGTGTTGGGGGTGGTGACGTTAAGCGCCGTGCCGGAGCCGGAGCCGGAGCTGGAGCTGGAGCTGGAGCTGGAGCTGGAGCTGGAGCTGGAACTGGAACTGGAACTGGAACTGGAACTGGAACTGGAACTGGCGCTGGCGCTGGCGCTGGCGCTGGCGCTGGCACTGGCACTGGCCACGCCGGTCAAATGCGCACTAGCCAGCGCTGACCAGCCGATGTATCCAATCAATCAACGCGGTCGGCAGCATGGACGGCCTGGTCAACAAGGTGTACTGCTTGGCCCCGAAAACACCCGGCAGATAGCCGGCGGCGTACCGGTCCACCGTCAGGCAAAACGGCGCGATGCCCTGCAGCTTCGCCTCGATGACCGCATGCCGCATGTCCTCGATGCCGTAACGGCCCTCGTAGACATCGACATCGTTGGGCTTGCCGTCGGACAGCAGGAGCAGCAAGCGCTGTGCGGCGGGTTGCCGCATGAGCGTCGCACTGGCATGGCGGATCGCGGCGCCTGCGCGCGTGTACTGCTCGGGCTCCAGCGCCGCGATGCGGGTCGCGACTTGATTGCTGTCAGGCTCGTCGAAGCGCTTGAGTGTTCGCACCGATACCGACTGCGGACCTTGACCGGAGAACGCCTGCACGGCGTACGGCTCACCCATCGCGCCGAGGGCGATGCAGACCAGGAGCAGCGCCTCGCGCTCAACGTCGATGACGCGCCGGCCGCTGGAGACCCAGCCGTCGGTCGAGCCGCTGACGTCGATGAGCAGCAGGATGGCCAGGTCGCGCTGCGCGCGCCGCTGCGACCGGTAGAGCGCCTGCGCCATCGGATACCCCGCAAGCAGGTCGGCCCGGGCGTCGATGCAGGCGTCCAGATCAAGATCGTCCCCATCGAGTTGCCGGCGCAGCGGTGTGCGCTGTCCGCGCAACATCTCGAAACGCCGCCGGATCGCGTCCAGCATCGATCGGTGCTCGGCCAGGGTGTTGTCCACCCACTGCTGCGGGCCGGCGGCGGCCGGCAGCAACCGGACGGTCGCACCTGCTCCGCTGTAGGCCTGGATGCGATGGTCCCATTCGGGGTAAGTGATGCTTTCCGATGCGCCGGCACCGGCGCTGGCACCGTGTTTCGCAGCTGCTTCTGGCGGGTCGTCGGACAGCAACACTTCTTTCGGTCGACCGGGTGTCGAAACGAGCCGCGCCTGCTCGAGCTCAGCGAGCGATTCGGCAAACTCATCGGCCGCCGTCTGCGCATCGCGGTCGGTGGGCCGCTGAAGCCCGAGCGGGTCCTCCGCCACCTCATGTGGCGCCGAGGCCTGGATCATCCAGGCACCCCGCCGTGCATCGTCTTCGTCGTCCGGTGCTTGGCGCGCCTGCGGGCGGCGCGCCAAGCGGGCGCTGCGGATGGGCTGCGCCGGTTCGAGGTCGGCGGCGCGGCTGTCATCCCCTATCAGCACTGATGCGTCGCCTGGTGCCAGGAGTTCGCCAGTCCACCAATCCTTGAACAAGGGCTGGGGCCTCAGCTGACCGGCGGTCGAGGCGTCCCGCTGGAGTTCCATCGCCGTGTCGCGGGCCATCTGCCTGGATCGCTCTGGCGACGGGCTGTACAGCGCCTGAGCGCCGCGCACCAGGCTCGGCGTGGCCATCAGCCGACGTGCCCAGGCTTCGAGCGGTTGACACCCCGCGGCGAAGCTCGACAGCGCCGGGCGCGCATGCAGCGCAGCGGCGCGCAAGCCGTCCAGCGCCGCCCGCATGCCAGGCAGCAGTTGCGCCAATGCCGCGTCGGCGGCATGGGCCTCGATCAGCAGGTAGAGGTCGCGCACCAGCGGCGTGGCGCCGCTGCCCGCGCCCGCCGCGCTGCCCCTGGCCACGCGCATCGCCTGCTGCAGTGCCACCGTGCGAAACCGTTGCAGTGCCAGTGCCGCATCGGTCAGGCCGGTCTCGGCAGGCAACCAGATGCAGATGCCGTCCGTGGCCGGGATCGCGCCTGGCGCACGGAGGCGGTGCCGCGGCTGGAAGGTCCTCGCGAGGAAAGTGGCGGGTGCTGGCAGCTGGGCCGTGCGCAGACGGCAAGCACGGCCGAAAACGGCCACGATCAGCAAATCGAGGCGCTGCGCGACGTCCGTCAGCCCAAGCTTGGGCGTTGGGACAGCGTGGGCACGGTGCCTGCGCCACAGGCCCTGCACGAAGCCCGTCGCAAGACGCGCCGCATCGGTGAGGACGTCTTCGGCTTCGGCCATGCCCGGCGCGACTGGCGTTCAGACGAAGGTGGCGTCGACCAGGTCGCGCATGGCGCCGACCAGCGATTCGTCGTCGGACAAGGGCGCGACGATGGCGCTGTAGCTGGCCTGGCGCGCGCCGATGCCACTGGCCATCAACACCGCGGCGGCGATCAGCAGCCGCGTGCTCGGCACTTCGGCCAGGCCGCGGTCACGCAGGCTGCGCAGCCGGCGCCCCAGCGACACCAGCGCCATGGCCGTGGCATGGTCGGTGGCCGCTTCGATTTCGATGATCAAGGCCTCCTGCGGCGCCGGTGGGAAATCGAAATCCAGCGCCACGAAGCGCTGCCGCGTGCTGGGCTTCAGGTCCTTCAGCATGCGTTGGTAGCCCGGGTTGTACGACACGATGAGCTGGAAGCCCGGCGCAGCCACAACCGTCTCGCCGGTCTTGTCGATCGGCAAGTAGCGCCGGTGGTCGGTGAGTGAGTGCAGCACGACCATGGTGTCCTGGCGCGCCTCGACCACCTCGTCCAGATAGCACAGCGCGCCCTCGCGCACCGCGCGTGTGAGCGGCCCGTCCTGCCAGGCAGTGCCATCGTGTCGGATGAGAAAGCGGCCGATCAGGTCACTCGCCGTCAGGTCGTCATGGCAGGAGATGGTCACCAGCGGGCGCTTCAGCCGCCAGGCCATGTGTTCAACAAACCGTGTCTTGCCGCAGCCTGTGGGCCCTTTGAGCATCACCGCCAAGCCGCGGCTGTGGCACTGCTGGAAGATCGCGAGCTCATCACCGGCCGGCAGGTAGTACGGCTCGCGCTCCGGTGGCAGCCAGGCGCTCACACCGGTGCGGGCCTGGGCGCCGGCCGCGGCGCCGGCGTCTGTCCGTCGCCCACCTCGAAGCGCGGCGCATGGCGGAAGAAGTCATAGATGAACAGCCCCACACCAACGGCGAAGATCGACCCGGTGACCACCAGCATCACGAAGTGCACCTGGATCTTCAACTGCGCGTCCAGGTAGCCCATGCCGAGGATGCGCTCCAGATAAACCTGCCCGATGCCGGCGGTGGCAAACGACAAGGTCATGCCGAACATGCCACCGATCTGAAGCCAGAACGACCAGTAGCCGATGCTGCTGCCTTGCTCGGACCGCCCGGGCGTCATGGCTGGCAGCGCGAAACTGATCATCGCCAGCGTGATCATCGCGTAGGCGCCGTAAAACGCGGCGTGGCCGTGCATGGCCGTGATCAGCGTGCCGTGGGTCCACTTGTTGACGTCGGGGAAGGTGTGGGCCAGCCCCAGCAGCCCGGCGCCGAAGAGCGTGAACACGGCGCTGCCCAGTGTCCAGTGCAGCGCCAGCGTGTTGGGATGCGACATGCCGGAGCGGCGCATTGCCGAGTACGCGTAGATCGCCATGCCCACCAGCGCCAGCGGCTCGAGCGCGCTGAAGACCCCGCCGATGGGCAACCAGTAGGCCGGCACGCCGACCCAGTAATAGTGGTGCGCCGTGCCCAGGATGCCGGCGATGAAGACCAGGCCGACGATCACGTACAGCCACTTCTCCATCACCTCGCGGTCAGCGCCCGACAGGCGGATCAGCAGGTAAGCCAGGAAGCCACCCTGGATCATTTCCCACACGCCCTCGACCCACAGGTGGATGGTCCACCAGCGGTAGAAGATGGCCACCGTGTAGTTCTCGTATTCCAGCAGCGCGGGCAGGTACAGCACCGCAGCCAGGCCCAGGCCCAGCACCAGCACACCTTCGGTGGTGGTGAAGCGCTTGGACTTCCAGATCGTCATGCCGATGTTGTAGAGGAACAGCAGCATGCAGACCACGATGACGATCTTGTGCGGCAAGGGCTGCTCGAGCAACTTGTTGCCGGTGCCGTAGCGGAACAGATAGCCCACCACCGCGGTCACGCCCATCAGCGTCCACAACACCAGCTGCAGGTAGGCCAGCTTGACGCTGTACAACTCGCTGCGCGATTCGTCGGGCACCATCCAGTAGGTGGCGCCCATGAAGCCGGTCAACACCCAGACGATCAGCAGGTTGGTGTGGATGACCTTGGTGACATCAAAAGGCAGGATGTAGAGCAGCGGGTCAGGCCCCAGGTACTTGGCGGCCGACAACAAGCCGAACACCAGTTGCAGCCCGAACAGCACCATCGCGACCGCGAAGTACCAGTAGGCAACCGATTGAGACCTGTAGCGCATGGCGTGATTCCTTGAGGCGGGCGCCGGACTACTTGAAGGTCGCGAGGTAGGCGACCAGGTGGGCGATCTGGTCGGGGCTCAGATCCTTGCCGTAGGTGGCCGGCATGAACGACACCCCGCTGGCCGAGTACATGGCACCGGCGACCATGTGCGCGCTGGGCTGCACGATGGATTCGCGCAGGTAGGCCGCCGCGTCTTTCGCCGGGCCTTTGTAGTCGACCGACCCGACGGTCTGCTGTGCGCGTGTGGCCACGCCCGCCAGCGACGGCCCCGCCATCTGGGCGCCTGGCACCAGCGAGTGGCAGGCGGCGCATGCCGGGGTCGATGTGCGGAACACGATCTCGCCCAGCGCGATCGGGTTCTTGTCCGCCGCTGCGGGCGCAGCCCCGATCACCGGTGCCGGCTTGACGACGGCTACCGCCTGGCCCGTTTGCAGCGCGCCCATCGGCCCGATGGCCGCACCCGTCACCAGGATCGGCCGCGGCGGCCAGCCCTGGTTGTCCACCTTGCTCACCCAGTCGAGGAACGAGACCAGGTCGGCGATCTCGACGTCGCTCATGTCCTGCTTGGGCATCAGCCGCCGGTGGCGTTGTTCGTCGTAGAACTTCGACGGGTCTTTCAGGTAGGCCTGCAGGTAGGCGGCACCCCGGTGCTGCGCAATCTTGGTCAGGTCGGGCGCGTAGTAGGCCCCCTCGCCAAACAGGGTGTGGCAGTTGATGCAGTTGTTCTTGTGCCAGACATTCTTGCCGTGCGTGACCGCCGGCGTGATGTTCTGTGCATTCGTCAGTTTGGGGAACTGCCGGTGGCTGTCGATCGTCAGCCCCAGGAAAGCCAACGCCGCGATCACGGTCGACCCGATCGCGAAAAGCCTTGCCTGTCGTTTGTTCATCGCCCGGCCTGCAGCGTCAGACGCTGATCCCCGTCCAGTAGGTGACGGCGATGTACGCGGCGTACACGACGCCGCCCGACATCAAACCGAGCACGACATGGCTGAAGATCCGGAAGCCCTGGTATGCGGTCATGGGCGCGGCATCAGTGGATGGGCTATTGGACAAATGCGGTGGGCGGTCGCAGCAAACATCGGTTGATGCTGCGCAAGCCGGCATCTGCTGTCCGTGCGACAGCGCACACACGCCGTGCGGCAGCACCCTGGTCCGACGCGGCCGGCCTCACACACTGCGTCGCCCCATCATTGCCTTGATCTTGCTGATGGCCAGTGCAGGGTTCAAGCCTTCGGGGCAGACATCGGTGTGGCGCGCCGCTGCGCAAGCGGCTACCGGCCAGCACCCGCTGATGCAAGGTTTGAGCGCCGCCGCGCCGATGCCGCTCAAGCAGCACAGGCAGCACGTGAACCCGCCGCGAAAGGGGAATCCGCCATGGCCAAGGGGCTGCGGTCAAACACGGGCCGAAGCCACGGCGACCGATCACGTCGACTGGATGTCGGCCGAGGGCGAGAATCCCCCGATGAGCACCCCCACCCCGCAAATCACCTGGCCCGACGACGACGGCGTGCCGCAGCATGCCGATTGGCGCTCGCTGGCCGGCCACCCGGCACCGCAGAAGGTGGTGGTGGCCGACGACACCATGAGCGCGGATACGGCCTACCGCCTGGCTGACAGCGGCTGCGGCCTGCTGTGGCGGGGGGACTACCAAAACGCCAGACACCTGCTGCAGGCGCTGGGCCGGCGGCTGGACGCGCGCAGCAAACAGCCTGGAAAACATGCAGAACAGCGCCCAGGCAAACGCCCCGACAAGCGCCCGGACAAGCGCCCGGACACCGGCCTCGACACAGGCCCCGACACGCCGCCCAGCAAACCGACCCAAGACCTGACCGCCGCCTTCCACACCCAGCGCCTGCAGCAAGCGCATCGCGCGCGCATCCTGGGCCAGTTGCTGCTGCCCTTCAACACCGACCATAGCCTGCCGCTGCGCCGCGCGCCCGATGTGCGTGCGGCCGGACAGCAGGCGCATGGCACGGTGGCCGCGCACTACGTGGCCTCGCTGCGCGAGTTGATGGGCGTGGTGGGTGCGTTTGAGTGGCGCAAAAAGGGCGTGCCCGTGCCAGCGTTGGGTGAGCCCATCCACCCCCACCACGGCGTGTTTTCACCCGTGCGTGGGGAATATGTGGGCCTGGTGGCCGATGCGCCGCTGCCGGCCGCCGCGCTCAGCCGCGGCGCGGTGGACGTGGGCTGCGGCACCGGCGTGCTGGCCGCCGTGCTGGCGCGGCGCGGCTTGCAGGTGGTGGGCACGGACACGTCGGCCACCGCCCTGGCCTGCGCGGCTGACAACCTGCGCCGGCTGGGCTTACAGCGGCAAGTCACGCTGCAGATGGTGGATTTGTTCCCACCCGGGCAGGCCGGGCTGATCGTGTGCAACCCACCCTGGGTGCCGGCGCCTGCCGCGTCGGTGCTGGAGGCTGCTGTTTATGACCCCGACAGCCGCATGCTGCGCGGCTACCTGGCCGGCCTGGCGGCGCACTTGGCGCCGGGTGGTGAGGGCTGGTTGATCCTGTCTGACCTGGCCGAGCATCTTGGCCTGCGCCCGCGGGCCAGCCTGCTGGCCTGGATCAGCGCAGCCGGGCTGCAGGTGGCGGGCCGTTTGGACACCAAGCCCATCCATGCCCGCGCTGCCGATAGCAGTGACCCTCTGCATGCGGCGCGGGCGGCCGAGACCACATCCCTCTGGCGGCTGGTGGTGGCCTGAGCGCCGACCGCGCCGGGGCGGCTTGGCACAACCTCAGATGCGCGCGCTGCTGCCGGCTGCGCTGGCCTGGGCTTGCTGCGCGGCGGCGGCGCGGGCCAGCACCGTGCCGGCGTGTTGCGCGGTGGCCAGGTGGTCCAGGCTGAGCAGTGTGACCAGGGTCAGCGACACCGCCAGGCCCAGTGCGGCCAGGCTGGATGGTGTGGATGGGAGGATGTTGGCGGTAGTCGTCATGGTGGGCTCCGGTGCGGTGGGTGGTGGGCGTGTTTGCTTGGGGGGTGTTTGGTATCAACCGGGTGTTGATGCCCTGCACTCTAGGCAGCCACTGGCCGCGTCACCAGCGTGTTGCGACAAACTACCCGCAGCAGCCGACAGGCCGCAAAAACCATCGATCAACCGAACCCGTGACCAGACACCAGCGCCTGGCCGGATACTGGCAACTGCGGGGCAACACCGTATCCCGCAACACGGAGGCAACAATGCGCAAAACCGTCAAGTCCATGGTCGACGAGGCCCTGGCCACCATCACCACCTACAGCGTGGACGACGCGCGCGGCCTGCACGGCCAGGCTGACGTGCAGTTCATCGACTTGCGCGATGTGCGTGAGCTGGAGCGTGAAGGCGTGATCCCCGGCGCCTTCCACGCACCACGCGGCATGCTCGAATTTTGGGTCGACCCCGCGTCGCCCTACCACAAGCCGGTGTTCAGCGCGCCCGGCAAGCGTTATGTGCTGTTCTGCGCCGCCGGCTGGCGCTCGGCCCTGGCCACACAAACCATGCAGCAGATGGGCGTGGACGCGGTGGGCCACATCGATGGCGGTTTTGCGGCCTGGAAACACGCAGGCGCACCCGTGGCTGCGCTTGCGTCGATCAACAAGCCCGGCAAACCGGGCTGAGCCGGCCTGGTTGCCTGGCCCCCCGGACTAGGAGCCTGTCGGGCTTGGGGAACGTCGGCTGCGAAACGGCCTCAGCGGTCCATTTTTTACCGGCTTTTTGTCCCATAGTTGAACTATGGGCCTGCAAATCCGGCAAAAACTGTCCTCGCTGGGGCCGTTTCTCGCTA
>JANPOW010000245.1:0-1549 GCA_031428185.1 Betaproteobacteria bacterium
ACGCGCTTGAATGCTGTTGTCTGGCAGCAGCTCAAACCGAAGCTGGCTGCCGGCGTCCAGCCCCAGCTTGTCGCGGATGGCCTTGGGCAGGGTGATCTGGCCCTTGCTGGTGAGTGTGCTGAGCATGGTTGATCCTTTCCAAAAATAAATTCCTTACATCATATTTTTGAAAGGACCATCGCAGCCTGGTGGGCGCAACGCAGCGGCGCAACACACCGTCACTGCGCCCGCCAAGCCGGGCCCGCCGGGCCGGATACCGCCCGGGCGCGGCCCAGTGCCTCCAGGGTTTGCAGGATTTGCGGCAGCCGCTTTTTCCACGCGCCGCGGCCCGTGAACTGGCCTGCCAATGCCGTCTCGGCCAGCGCGCCGGGGCTGGCGAGCAGGGCATCGGCCACCGCCCGCATCTGGGCCGGCAGGTCGGCTGGCCAGGGTTGGCGTTTGGCGGCGGCGGCAGCGGCGGCGGCACTGGCTGGGCCGGCGGTTGCGCTGGCGGCCTGATCGTCGTCGTCGGCGCCGGCCAAATGTTGCGCCGGTACTTGCGCCGGGCCGGTGTCGATTTCGGCCTGCACCGGGGTTGGCTGGGCCGCATCGGCTGCTGCGTCGTTGGTGGCGTTTGCAGCGGCGTTTGCAGTGGCGTTTGCAGTGGCGTTCGCAGCGGCGTTGGCAGCAGCCAGCGCAGCACGGCGGGCCGGGTCTTGAAATTCGGGCCGCAGCCAGCGCACCAGGCCTTGTGCTTCTTCGGCGGCGCGGCGGGTATTCAGCGCCACCAGGCGGCCCAGCAGGGTCTCGGTCCAGGCCTGGTGGGCCGGCTCGTCGGCCCACGGCACGGGGCCCAGATCGGCCCAGCCGTAGGCTTGCAGCACAACGGCGTCCAGATCGTCGTGCAGGGTGCGCAGCACGCTGACCAGGCCTTGTTGATGCAGCAGTTTGTCTTTGGCGCTTAGTACGTCGCCACTGCGCAGCTTGGCCAGCACGTTGTAGAGGCCGGTGAGGGTGACGGATTCAAACGCCGCCTGACGGGCTTTGCGGTGGCCGTCCAGTTGCTCGGCAAGTTGGCGGATGTGGTCGCTCAGTTCGGCGGTCAGGCCGGTGTCGTCGGCGGGGAAGGGGAAGGTCTCGAAGCACCGGGTGTTGTTGTAGACAGGGTCGTTTCCGACGCCTAACCATCCTCCGGTCGCAAGTGACCAGTTGACGTGGATCGTGCTGCTCAGCGTACCGAGCAGCATGGCGTCATCGCTTCCGATGACGCGAATCTTCTGATCGGGCGTGACGGTGCCGGGGATGAAACTGAACAGCCGGTGTTTGGCGGTTTCGGTGGTGCCGATGTAGCGATGGAGACCGGCAATTGCAGTTCGCAGTTGGATGTTGGTTCTTCGAAACAGCCACCAGTTTTCACGCAGCGTTTTGTCGTTGCTGACATCGCGCTCCGGCTTCACCCGCTCGTACAGCCGTTGGTAGCAGGCGGGGTATTTTTGGCGCACCTCATTTGACGACAAGCCGTACATGTCGATCACATGGACGCCGCGCGACCGCTGGGTGAGATCCTTGC
>JANPOW010000246.1:0-4452 GCA_031428185.1 Betaproteobacteria bacterium
TCAGCCAGATCACGCTTGCCACAACACCCGGCCGCAGCCTGGGGGCCTGACGCACAAGCCCAACGCCGCACGCCAGGTGAGCACCGCAGGCGTCCATCACGGGATTCTAGGGATGCCCAACGGGTGGGCGACCGGTTGGGCGACCGGTTGGGCGACCGCGCACGTCATCGCCGGTTGAACCGTTCGCAGCGCAAGTCTGCGCTGCTGCGGGGCCCTCACAAGACACGGTTGCTGCAAACGGCGCCAGGCGGCCGGTCTTTGCGGCTGTAGCCTGAACACACCATGCCGGCCACCCTGTTGCTGCCACCCCAGCTGGACGCTGCGGCACGCCTGCAGGCCGACCCCAGCCAACACCACCCCCTGATCAAACACCCCCGGAGCGCTGCCATGCCTGAGCCCACCCCCACGACCCTGGACAAATGCCAGGCCTTCCGGCGCCTGCACACCAGCGGCTGCTTTGTGCTGCCCAACCCCTGGGACGTGGGCAGCGCGCGCTACCTGCAGCACCTGGGCTTTGCCGCCCTGGCCACCACCAGCGCCGGAGAAAGCTGGGCCCTGGGCCGGCCGGACAACGGCTTGCAACTCGACCAGGTGCTGGCCCACCTGCGCGACATCGTGGGCGCCACGCCGCTGCCGGTGAATGCCGACTTTGGCAACGGCTGGGCGCCGGATGCCAGTGGCGTGGCCCGCACGGTGCGGCAGGCGCTGGACACCGGCATAACCGGCCTGTCCATCGAGGACACCACCGGCGATGCCGCCCAACCGCTGTTTGCGCTGGATGCCGCCGTCAGCCGGGTGCAGGCGGCGCGTGCGGCCTTTGACGCGGCCGGCAGCCGCGCGCTGCTGGTGGGTCGGGCCGACGGCCGGCTGGTGGGCCAAGGCGACCTGGCGGGCCTGATCACGCGCCTGCAGGCCTACGCTGCGGCCGGCGCCGATGTGCTGTACGCCCCGGGCCTGCGCACGGCCGACGAAATCCGCGCCGTGGTGCAAGCCGTGGCGCCCAAGCCGGTGAATCTGCTGATGGGTTGGGCTGGTGGGCTGACGGTGACCGATATTGCCGCGCTGGGCGTGCGGCGCATCAGCGTGGGGGGTGCGCTGGCACGCAGCGCCTGGGGTGGCTTTGCGCGCGCGGCCCAGCTGATTGCCGAGCAGGGCAGTTTTGACGGCTTTGCCCCGGCCTTGGCCGGCAGCACGCTGGACACCCTGTTTGCCCAGGCGGACCTGGCCCCGCCTCAGCGCTGATCAGGCGGTTGCGCTGCGCACCTGTTGGGTCTGGGTGCGCAGCCGCATCCGGCCGGCAAACAGCGGGTCCAGCACGCGCTTGCGGCTTGTCACGCGCCGAGCAGCTTTTTCAGCCAGACCAGCAGCTTGGCCACCAGGCCTTGCGGCGCAGCAGCCGGCGCAGGCTCAAGCGCAGGCTCAGGCTCAGGCGCAGCGACCACGGCGTAGCGCTCTTGCAGCTTGGTATTGAAGGATGCAAAAAACTCGGTGGCCATTTTTTGTGCCGCCATGTCCACCAGGCGTGAGCCGATCTGCGCGATCTTGCCGCCCACCGTGGCGTTGGCGGTGTAGTGCAGCACTGTTGTGCGGGGGCCGGTCGATTCCAGCTTGATCTCGGCATTGCCTTTGCCGTGGCCGGCAGCACCGCCCTGGCCTTCAAAACGCAAGGTGTAGGACGTGGGCGGCTGCAAGTTGTCCAACTGCAGCTTGCCCTTGAACTTGGCCTTGACCGGACCGATGGCCGCAGTGATCAGCACCTCGTACTGGTTGTCGCCGATGGGGGTCAGGCGCTCGCAGCCGGGGATGGCTTGCTGCAGCAGGGTGGTGTCGTTCAACGCCTCCCAGGCCTGGGCTTGGCTGACGGGCAGGGTTTGCTGGTTGGTGAGTTGCATGGCGATGGTCGGGGGTTGAAACAACAGGGAATCTGCAGACGCGATGCAGCGGGTGATCAAGGGTCACGGGGCCAGCACACGGGGCCAACACACGGGGCGCTGGGGCTGGCCAGGCGGGCCGCAGCGCGCGGCGGCAGATCGCGCTGCGCCAGCACCTGCACCAGGTCAGCCAGGCTGTGCAGATTGTGGGCCGGTAAAAACCGGTCCACATGCGGCAGCATGGCCTTGATGCCACCGGCACGCGGCTCGAATTGCGCAAAGCGCAGCAGCGGGTTGAGCCAGATCAGGCGGCGGCAGCTTTTGTGCAGGCGCTCCATCTCAAAGGCCAGCGCGCTGGTGTCGCCCTGCTCCAGGCCGTCGGTGATCAGCAGCACGGTGGCATGGGTGCTCAACACGCGGCGCGCCCAGCGCTGGTTGAACACATGCAGGCTGGTGGTGATGCGAGTGCCGCCGGACCAGTCGGCCACCGCCTGCACCACCTGGGCCACGGCCAGGTCGGGGTCGCGGCTTTTCAGCAGCCGGGTGGTGCGGGTCAGGCGGGTGCCAAAGACAAAACTCTCGACCTTGGCGGCGCTGCGCGCGTGGCCTTGGCCCAGCGCGTGGGCAAAGTGCAGCAGCATGCGGGAGTAGCGGCTCATCGAGCCCGAAATATCGGCCAGCACCACCAGCGGCGCCGGCTGTTGGCGCGCTGCACGCCACTGCACAGCGCCCCATGCGCCAGCCTGGCGCGCCATCTGCGCCATGGTGGCTCGCCAGTCGGGCCGGCCGGGCCGGCGTGCGCGCTGGCTGCGGCGGCTGGGCAGTGGCTCAAACACCAGCTGCAGTTGCGCCAGCAGGCGCTGGGCGGCACGCCACTCGTCGGCGCTCATGCTGTCGAAATCGGCCTGGCGCAAGACCTCACGGTCATTGAAGGTGAGTTGGGCGTCCAGCTCGATCTGCCCGTGCTGCGGTGCAGCAGGCGGTTGGTTCGGCTGCTGCGGGTACAGCGCGTCAGCCAGCCGGCGGTTGTCTTGCGCAGGTGGCTGGCCGCCTTCTTTGGCGCTGACGTTGGGCAGCAGCATCGCGCGCCTGTGGCCCAGCAGATCGGGGTCACGCCAGAACAGCAGGAAAGCCTGGTCAAACAGGGTGCGATGCTCCGCGCGGTCGATCAGACAGGCTGCCAGCACGGCGTGGAAGTCATGTTTGCGCTCCAGCCCCGCCACCTGCAAGGCGGCCAGCGCGGTGTGCACCCGGTCTGGCCCCACCGGCATGCCGGCGGCGCGCAGCACGCGGGCAAAGTGCATCACGTTTTCAGCCAGGTGGCCGGGGCAGGGCCGAGCGGGCAGCATGGGGTGGTGGGGTGGTGGTGGTGTCAGCCGCCGCCGGCCTGCACGTCGTGGTGGATTTTCTGCAGCAGCCGCGCCGCCTCACCGCCCTGCATCCTGGCGATGTCGTCCTGGTATTTCAGCAGCAGGCCCAGGGTGTCTTGCACCAGCAGCGGGTCCAGCACCACCGCGTCCAACGCCATCAGCGCGCGGGTCCATTCAATCGTCTCGGCAATGCCGGGCAGCTTGTACAGCTCGATGTTGCGCAGGGCCTGCACAAAAGCCACGATCTGGCGCGCAAGCGCGGCGTCAGCACCCGGCACCCGGCGCTGCAGAATTTGCAGCTCACGCTGGGCGTCCGGAAAATCGACCCAGTGGTAGAGGCAACGGCGCTTCACCGCGTCGTGGATCTCACGGGTGCGGTTGCTGGTCAGGATGACGATGGGCGGCTGCGTGGCCTTGACCGTGCCCAACTCGGGGATGGTGATTTGGTAGTCGCCCAGCACTTCGAGCAAGAACGCCTCAAACGGCTCGTCGGCGCGGTCCAACTCGTCGATCAGCAGCACTGGCGGCACGGCGTTGGCCGGGTCGATGGCCTGCAGCAAGGCGCGCTTGATGAGGAAGCGCTCGCTGAACAGGTCGGCGGCCAGGGTCTCGCGGCTGGTCGTGTGGCTGGCGTTTTGTCCGCCCCTTTCGGCCTCAGCCAGGCGGATTTCCATCATCTGGCGGCCGTAATTCCACTCATACGCCGCCTGGCCCAGGTCCAGGCCCTCGTAACACTGCAGGCGGATCAGCGGCCGGCCCAGCATGGTGGCCAGGGTGCGGGCGATCTCGGTTTTGCCGGTGCCGGGCTCGCCCTCCAGAAACAGCGGGCGCTGCAGCTTGAGCGCCAGGTAGACGCAGGTGCCCAGCTGGCGGTCGGCAAGGTAGGCCAGGCCGGCCAGCCGGTGGATGGTGTCGTCGATGCTGCCGGGCAGGGTGGTGTCGGGTGTCGATGACAAATCGCAAGCTCCAAAAAAATGCCGCAGCACCGGCGGCAGAACTTGACGAAAAACGCCGAAGCACCTGCGGCGGAACTTGACGAAAAACGCCGCAGCATCTGCGGCGGAACTTGACGAAAAACGCCGCAGCATCTGCGGCGGAACTTGACGGCGAACGCCGCAGCATCTGCGGCGGAACTTGACGGCGAACGCCGCAGCATCTGCGGCGGAACTTGACGACGAACGCCGCAGCATCTGCGGCGTTTTGGGGCACTC
>JANPOW010000247.1:0-5655 GCA_031428185.1 Betaproteobacteria bacterium
TTGGCCGTGCCGGACGAGGTACGCAAATAACCCCCAAGTGCCACGTTCTCCAGCACCGTCATTTCGGGGATCATCTTGACGTGCTGGAAGGTACGCGACACACCACGCCGCGCAATGTCACGCGACGGCAGCCCGGCCACCGACTGGCCGCGAAACCTGACCTGGCCACTGGTCAGCGACAACACCCCGGTGATCAGGTTGAAGGTGGTGGATTTGCCGGCTCCGTTGGGGCCGATCAGGCCGACAATGTTCCCGGCGCGGATCTGGAAGCTCACATCATTGACGGCCACCAGGCCACCAAACGCTTTGCGCACGCGGTCCACGTCCAGCAGCAGTTCACCCGCCACGGGCTTGTCACGCCGCGCCAGCTTGGGCGCATTGGCCCAATCCTTGGTGCGCTTTGGTGTAGGCAGCCAGCGGCCCACAAACGTCCACAGCCCATCGGGGGCGTACTTGAGCACCGCAATCAGCACCAGGCCAAACACGATGATCTCGAAGTTGCCGCTGGTGCCCATCAGCTTGGGTAGCAGGGTCTGCAGTTGGTCCTCCACGACCTTGAGCACACCCGCACCCAAGAAGGCGCCCCACACCTGCCCCACCCCGCCCAGCACTGCCATGAACAAATATTCGATGCCCTTGTTCAGGCCAAACGGCGACGGGTTGACAGTGCGCTGGAAGTGCGCAAACAACCAACCCGAAATTGACGCCAACACCGCCGCCAGCACAAAGGCCACCACCTTGTAGCGGAAGGTGGAGATGCCCATGGCCTCGGCCATCGTCGTGCCATTCTTGAGAGAGCGGATGGCACGGCCGGGGCGTGAATCCAGCAGGTTGGTCACCGCCAATGCTGCAACCAACGCGATCAGCCAGATCAGCACATAAATGCCACGCCCCGAGCCCAGGCTGACGCCGCCCAGCGTGAGCGGCGGCACACCCAGCAAGCCGTCGTACTTGCCCAGAAACTCCATATTGGAGATGGTGTAGTAAATCGTCAGGCCCCAGGCAATGGTGGCCAGCGGCAGGTAGTGGCCCGACATCCTCAACGTGATGGCACCCAGCACCAAGGCCACGCCCACGCTGATGGCAATGCCCACAAACAGCGTGAGCCACGGCGAGACACCCATCTTGGTGGACAAAAACGCCGCCGTGTACGCCCCCACACCCACAAACGCCGCCTGGCCAAACGAGGTGAGCCCGGCCACACCGGTGAGCAACACCAGGCCCAGCGAGACGATGGCGTACAGGCCGATGTAGTTGAGCTGGGTGATCCAGAAATCAGGCAGCGGCAGTGCTGGCAGCGCCAGCATCACCAGCGCAAACAGCGGAAAGCCGAATCGGTTCAAAGTCATGTCAATGCTCTTCTTGGTGCGGGTCGCGCAGCGACCGCCACAGCAGCACCGGGATGATCGAGCCGAAGACGATCACCTCTTTGAAGGCGCTGGCCCAGAACGAGCCAAAGCTCTCCAACAAGCCCACACCCAGCGCACCCACCAGCGCCAGCGGATAACTCGACAGGCCAGCAAACACCGCTGCAACAAAGCCCTTGAGCCCGATCAAAAAACCCGAGTCATAAAACACTGTGGTAGTGGGGCCAATCAACAAGCCGGACAGCGCGCCGATGAAAGCCGCCACCGTGAGCGTGCTGCGGCCCGCGCTGCTGCTGGAAATGCCCATCAGCCGCGCGCCCAGCCGGTTGATGGCGGTGGCGCGCAGCGCCTTGCCTTGCAGCGTGCGCTCGAAGTACAACCACAACGCCACGATCAGCAGCAAAGACGCGATAAAGATGATGAGGGTCTGGCCGGAGATTTGCAGTGGCCCCAGCGCCGCCCGCATGTCCCAGAAACTGGGGTTGCGGAAGCCCTCGGCGCCAAAGAAAAACAAGCCCAGGCCAGTGAGCGCAAAGTGCACACCGATAGAGACGATCAACAGCACCAGCGAGGTGGCATCGGCCAATGACTCATACGCCAGCCGGTAAATCAAACCACCAAATGGCGTGACCAGCGCGAGTGTCAATGCGGCCTGCGCGGGCATGGGCAGGTTTTGCGGCGCGGCCCAGATGGCCAGCAGTGAAACAGCCACCGGGTAGGCCAGTGTGCGCAATACATTGCGGCCAATGCGGCCCGGTGCCTGGTGGTGCTTGAGGCCGGCCACCACATCCGCAATGGCTGCAGCGCCGGCCAGGATCAACAAAAACCACACCGTGCCCGGCACCTTGCCCAGCTGGAAGATGGCCAGAGTGAGCGCACCAAACGCGACAAACTCACCCTGCGGAATGAAGATGATGCGGGTGACGGCGAACACCAGCACCGTGGCCAGTGCCAGCAGCGCGTACACCGCACCGTTGGTCGCGCCGTCCAGCGCGAGGATGCTTGCTATTGAGAAATCCATCGTGTCGCGCCTGGCTGGGTCACCGCATCAAGACATCAATTGGCCAAAGCCCAGTCACCGTTGTTGACCACCAGCATCACGCCGGTCTCCTGGGTGCAGCCCCAGTGGTCAGTGGCGCTCCAGTTCATCACGCCGTGGGATAACACCTTGAGCCACAACTCCCCGTAGGCGTCGGTATAGCCCAAAAAGCCGATGGTCTTGATGTCCTGCTTTTTCATCAGGCCGACCATGGCGTAAGCCATCACGTCATTGCTTTGCGGCAGGTGGACGGTCCAGGCGTCCTTGCCGGGCGGCAGGCCCACGGGCGAGGCCGCCAATTGCACCGTGCGCGACTCAAACGCCACGTCAGCCATGGGCGCTGCCACCGGGGTGGCGGCTGAGCCGATGATGAGGTCAACCTTGTCTTCGCTGACAAACTTGCGTGCGTTCTGCACACCTTTGTTGGGGTCAGTCGCGTCGTCCAGGATGATGAGGTTCAACTTCTCGCCGGCAACGCTGGTGGGCCACAGCTTGAAGTAGTTCTGCATCGGGATGCCCGGGCCGGCGGCCGGGCCGGTCAGCGGCAGGCTGATGCCCACCGTGATGTCGGCCAAGGCAGGCACGGTGGCCAACAGGGCGGTGGTCGCGGCGACCAGGGTCTTGATCAGCTTCATCGGTTTGTCTCCAGGGTCAGGGGCAGCGTCAATCAACAACAATGTCACTGGCATCACAGACGTCACAGACGTCACAGACGTCATAGACGTCACAGACGTCACAGACGTCATAGACGTCATAGACGTCATAGACATAAGGCCTGGATGTCTTCGGGGATGGGGATGGCTTTGATGCGGTCGGGGTTGGCGGGGTCCCGCATGACAAAAGCCCGTACCTCGGTGCCCTCGCACATCAGCACACCGTCCAGGTAAACCTGGTGCAGATGGCGGAATGTCTTGGCATTCCACTCCTGCACCGAGGTGTGGACCTCAATGCGCTGGCTGTAGGTCACGGCCTTGTAGAACTTGGTGTGGATCTCCAGCAGCGGGGTGCCGACGATACCCCGCGTCTTGACCAGTTCCCGCCAGGGTGGCACACCGCAGGCCCTGAAAAAGCCCAGCGACGATTGGTCCATCCATTTCAGGAAATTGGGGAAGAAGACGATGCCGGCGGGGTCGCAATCACCAAAGTGAATGTCAACCGGGTGGATATGGGTTTTGGCCATGGTCCTGTGGTCTTGGATCGAAGCCTATGGCTTTTGTTTGCCAGGCAGGATCAGAAAGGGGCTGGCTGCATTGCCTTCGTACAAGGCCTCGACCAGTGCGGCCCGGTGTGTCAACACCGCGCGCTGGTTGATCGAGTTCTTGTCGGTGATCTCGCCTTTGTCGATGGCGGGCGGCTCGACCAGCACATGCAGGCGGGCAACCCGGCTGGCGCTGCCGGTGGCGTCCAGCCACAGCCGGTCGGCCAGGGCCTGGAAAAACGCCCGCACCAGCGGGTGGTGCAGCACCTCGGGCAGCGGGGTGTCATCGGGCAGGCCAGCCAGCTTGCGGCAGGCATCGGGGCGCGGAAAGATCAGGGCGCCCACATCACCCTGGTTCAGGCCGGTGATCACCGCATCCTGCACACAGGGGTCACCGGCTGTTGCGATCTTGGCGCGTAGCGGCCCCACGCTCACAAAGGTGCCGCTGGACAGCTTGAAGTCCTCCGCCGTGCGGCCGTCAAACAGCAAACCCAGCTCGGGCCGCTGTGCATCAACCCAGCAGGCCGCATCGCCGGTGCGGTAAAAGCCTTGCGCGTCAAATGCCTCGGCGGTCTGCTCAGGCGCGCGCCAGTAGCCCGGCATCACGTTGGGGCCACGGAAGCGGATCTCGGCCTTGCCGCTGGTGCTGGCGTCCACCACCAGCTTGACTTCGACCCCCGGCACCGGCAGGCCGATCCAGCCCGAGCGGGCATTGGTGCCCACCACAAAGGTGCAGGCCGGTGCGGTCTCGGTCATCCCCAAGCCAGTGATGATGCGCACCCGCTCGCCCACAGCTGCTTCGGCATGGGCGTCCAGCTTGTCCCAGATCGGTTGGCTCAAGCCCGCACCGGCAAACATGAATGCCTTGCAGCGCTTGAACAGGGTGTCGCGCAGCACAACATCGCTGTCCATCGCAAACGCGATCTCTTCAAAGCCCTTGGGCACGTTGAAGTAGATGGTGGGCGAGAGCTCCCGCAGGTTGCGCAGCGTCTGGGCAATGCCGTTGGGGGTGGGCTTGCCGTCGTCGATGTAGAGCGTGCCGCCGTTGTACAGCGTGAGGCCCACGTTGTGGTTGCCACCAAAGGTGTGGTTCCATGGCAGCCAGTCCACCAGCACGGGCGGCTCTTCGGTCAGAAAACCCATGCACTGGCGCAGCATCTGCTGGTTGGCGCACAGCATGCGGTGGGTGTTGATCACCCCCTTGGGCGCCTTGGTTGAGCCGGAGGTGAACAAGAACTTGGCAATCGTGTCGGGGCCTGTTGCGGCATGTGCTGCTGCCAGCGTCGGCCCGGGCTGGGCCGCCAGCAGGCTGTCAAAGTGGCGCACGTCATGCCCGGCCAACAGGCCACTGGCGGCGGCATCTGCATCCTGCAAACCATGCGTCAGTACCACCGTCACATCGGCCGGCAGCACCGCGCTGATGGCTTTGGCGTAGGCCGGGCCGCTGGCAAACACCAGGCCGGGCGTGACGGTGCCCAGGACGTGACGCAACTTGGCGAAGTCCTGCGAGACCAGTGAATAGGCCGACGACACCGGCACATACGGCACACCGGCCCACATGGCGGCCAGGGCCAGGGTGAGGTGCTCGATGTCGTTGTCCGACAGGATGGCCACGGGCCGGTCGACCGACAGATTGAGGTCGATCAACGATTGCGCCACTGCCTGCACACGCTGCAGCATTTGCGCGTAGCTGACGCGCAGCCAATCACCGCCGGCAGCGCCAAGCTGGCCATGGGCAATGCCGCGCCGCGCCACCAGGGTGCGATCCGGTGCGTCTTGCGCCCACTGCGCCAGACAGTCGGTCAATCGCTCGGGGAACCAGCGCAGGGCCTCAGTCGAGCGGATGAGCACGCTACCGTCCGCCTGTTGCTCCACCGCAGCATCCAGGCAGCCGCCCACGGTGGCCTGGCGGTAGGTGGCGGCGCTCACTGGGGTACCTTCGCGCTGCGCGCTGCGGTGCAAGCGCCTTCGGGCGGCCGGGCGGCGCTCAATGCGGAACATACGCGCTGCGAGCTGCGGTGCAAGAGCCTTCAAGAGCCAGTGCGGCGCTC
>JANPOW010000248.1:0-45410 GCA_031428185.1 Betaproteobacteria bacterium
CCGCCCCGCCGACCGCGCGGCGCGTGCGGAACGAGCCGCGCGTGCCGCGCATGCGGTAGGGCGGTGCTGCCGTCACCGGCGCATCAAACCACCGTCAGCGTCACATCGACATTGCCGCGCGTGGCGTTGGAGTACGGGCACACCTTGTGGGCAGCGGCCACCAGCGCTTCAGCCGCTTCGCGCTCAAAACCCGGCAGGGTGATGGCCATGGCCACCTGGATGCTAAAACCGCCGGGGATGGGGCCGATGCCCACGGTGGACGTGATGCTCACGTCGTCAGGCACCTTGATCTTCATGCCGGCGCCCACCGCTTTCATCGCGCCGATAAAGCAGGCCGAATAACCGGCCGCAAACATCTGCTCCGGGTTGGTGCCGGCGCCGCCTGCGCCGCCCAGCTCATGCGGGGTGGACAGGCCCACCTTCAGGGCGCCGTCCGATGAGGCTGCGGTGCCGGTGCGGCCCCCGGTGGCGGTGGCAGTGGCGGTGTAGAGAACTTTATCGAGGCTCATGGTCTTGGTCCTTGGGTCAGGGGGTTGAAGTGCGCGGTGCAACGCGCTTGGGGCCACGCGCCTTCGCGCGTGCGGCAGCAGGCCTTTTGGAGGCCGGCGGTGATGGGCTGCCAACAGCGGCAGCCCCGGGGGACCGGGTGGTGAGTTGGCGGCGCAGCGCATGCAGCTGGCTGGTCAGCGCGGTGATCTGCTGCAGGTCACAGGCGGTGGCGCAGGCGATTGCCCGGGGCACCGCCAACGCGGCAGTGCGCAAGTTGCGGCCGGCGGGGCTGAGCTGCAACAGCACCCGCCGCTCGTCTGCCACATCCCGCTGGCGCTGCAGCAGGCCCAGCGTGCCCAGCCGCTTGAGCAGTGGTGTCAGCGTGCCCGAATCCAGCGTCAGCCGCTCGCCCAGTTGCGAGACGGAGATGCCGTCACCCTCCCACAGCACCAGCATGGCCAGGTATTGCGGGTAGGTCAGGCCCAGCGGCGCCAGCAGGGGCTTGTAGGTTTTGGTCATGGCCAGTGACGCGGCGTACAGCGCAAAACACAGTTGGTGGTCCAGCGCCAACCAGTCGGTAGCGCTGCACGCGGGCATCACGTTGTGTGGCATGGATCATATAATAGTACACAATTAAATTGTGTGCAAGTTAATTGATTGACCTGACACAACGAGGCGCCTGAGCAAGGGCACGCAGGCGCGCTGCAAAGCCGCTGAAGCGCTGGGTGCAGCCAGCCCGCAGCCTATCTGGGCTTTTTTGCAATCGGCAAGCCTGAGGCCTCGGCCGGCAAGGTGAAGCGGTTGGCGTCTGGTGAACAGGCGCAGAGGTTGTAGCCTTTTTTGTCGGCCCGCCCGTCACAGAACACCCAGTGCGCCGCGTCAGATTTGGAGACGAAGAACGAACTGCCGGGCTGGCGCGCGCTCGCCGTCTTGCAGACATGTGCCGTGCCGTCCACCTGCTGGCGCACCGTGAACAAGGCATAGCTGCAGTCGTTGTCGACCACCAGATTGTTCGGGTCCACAGCACGCAGGTCCGGGTCCCAGAGTTGTTGCACTTTCACGCAGGCGGGCACTGCACCCGGCTTGGCATTGATGCCGCCCTGGTGGCCGGATTCGGCCTGTCGGGCTTGTTCACGCTGCAGCACGCGCTCGCGTGCGGACAGGTGGGGCGCGGGGCTGTCGGTGGCCGTGGCTGGCGGCGGCGTCGCGGGCGGGGTTGCGGCGGCCGCAGGGGGCGGTGCCGGCTGGGCAAGGCCAAGCTGGCCCCTGGCTTTCTCGATGGCCTGACGGAACGGGTCTGCCACTTCGACCAGCGGCTGCCAGGATTTTGGTTGAGCAGCGGCAGCAGCGCAGGCGACGACCAGCGCGGCAGCAGTGACGGTGTGGAAGGCGTTCATTGTCTGGTTCCCTTTCGGCGTTGTGTGCCGGTGCGTGCGGCGGCTGGGTTGGTCGGGCGCAGCAAACGGGCTTTGATGTCGACTATTGCGACAGAAACTTCCATACCCACCAGACGCAGTAGGCGGCGCTGACCCCCAGGCTGGCCGTCAGGGCCAGCAGCAGCACTGCCACCGCCAGCTCAATCAACTTGCCGCCGAACCAGATGGCCCCTGCGACAGCGACCCCGGTTGCCGCGCCGACAACGCCGACAGTGACAACTCGCAGCGGCGGCAGGCCCAGGACGAAGTGCGTGCAAAGCATGACCAGCACTGCAGCGCAAGCTGCAATAGCGTTGGCGTTTGCGGCCCATCCTGCACGCGCCGCCGACGCAGGCGCAACGCGCGTGCCTGCAGCATGACGGACTTGGGTATCGCCGTCTGAGGCCGGCCAGGACATGGGCAGAGACACAGATGGCGGCGCGGGTGCCGGCGGCGGCGACGGGTACCTCCAAGGCTTTGGACCCATGTCAGTCGGGTCGCCGAGGTCATTCCAGGACGGTGTCTTGGAATAGTCGTTCCGTGCCATTGAACGAGTCCATTTCGGCTGTGGCGTAGGTTTCAAGCCTGGCGTCTGTCCGCAGGGCGATGAGACCTGTGACGCAAAGAAAACAGCACTGCCAGCCCACTCAGCAGCAATGCCTGGATTGGTACTTCGGGCACGGACGTCACCACATTGTCGATGCCGTCGCTGAAGCGAATCGAGTAGTCGGGGAATGCCCGCACCGACGCTGCACTGATCGTGATGCGCGGGTCGGCATAGGCAAAACTGGCGCTGGTGGCTGGTGGCACATAGTTCGCGCCGGCAAACGCTGTCAAGGTGACGCCATACGGGAGGTTTTCTGATACCAGAACAGTGGCATGGTGCAGGCCTTGATTGGTGTCTTTCGCAGTCTTCTTCCCGACGGTTCTGGATGATTCGGCAGAGTCTTTGAAGACGATGGTTGCAAATCGTTGAATGAGAAGCGCTGTAGTGGCTGATTGGCTGCGGCCCGCATTGGGGAATGTCGGCTCAGTCCAAGTCAAGGACGCAGTCGTATCGAAGACGTAGTCAACATCGACGGACAAGGTTGCTGCTGCCGGTCCGTCCACCTCGAAGTAGTAGATCATTGAGATGGTGTTGAGGTGACCGATGCCACTGATGTCGGTCACCGACCCCATCGCTGCACTGACCCAGGATGTGCCACTGGCGGTGCCAGGGCCACCGCCCTGAATTTGGACGGCGGGCAATGCGGCGGGCAACGCGAGTGCCGGACTCAGCAAAGCCAATTGCAGTGCGACGCGCTGAATGCCAAAGTAGTTCATGCCTGCTCCCAGTCTCCAAGCGAGTGGATAAAACACGGAGCAAGCGCTGCCGCCCCCCGCGTCGCAGTCAGCTTGGGATCAATTGCGTTCCTGGACCGTTACTGGCCCAGCACAGCGGCCATTGACCCAATGCCGCCGTGTGCTCGCGCCCACACGAACCCCCTGGTCCCATGTCCACCTTTCCGAAATTCGCCATTCAGCTGCTGCACACCCCGCTGCTGGTGCTGCACAAAGACGGCCAGGTTGTGTCCCACACGCTGGAGCGCAAAGACGCCGCGCTGCTGGCGATGCTGGCCACCGAGGGGCCGTGGCCGCCTGCACGTGCGGCCGGCCGGCTGTGGTCCGACAGCAGCGAGGCCCAGGCCCGCGCCAACCTGCGTCAGCGCCTGTACCGCTTGCGCCGGCTGGCGGGCGGCAATGTCGTGCTGGCCGACCCCAGCCTGCGCCTGGCGCCCGCTGTCACGGTCGATCTGCTGCACTTTGCGCAGGCGCTGGCCGACGACCCTGGCGCCGGTACCGGCGATCTGCTGGGCGGCCTGGACTACAGCGACACCGACGACCTGGCCGCCTGGGGGACCAGCGCCCGCGAGCGCTGGCGCCGGCAGCGCGCCGAGGTGCTGGCCGCGCGCGCCAGCCAACTCGAGCATGACCAGCAGATTGCCGCTGCGCTGGTGCTGGCGCAGCGCCTGGTGGCCGACGATCCGCTGCATGAGCATGCCCAGCGCCGCCTGATGCGCCTGCATTACCTGCGGGGCGACCGCGCTGCCGCGTTGGCCATCTTCCACAAGTGCCGCGACACGCTGCGGGCTGAGTTGGGCGTCGCGCCGGGCACTGAAACCCTGCACCTTGCAGCGCTGGTGGAGTCAAGTGCGGCCTGGCCCGATCCGGCGGCAGTGCCTGCACCGGCGCTACACGCTATCGCCACGTTGCGGCCACCCCGCCTGGTCGGCCGGGACGCGCCCTGGGCCAGGCTGGACCGGGCCGCGCGCGACGGCAAGGTGCTGCTGCTGGTGGGCGAAGCCGGCATCGGCAAGACCCGGTTGCTGGCCGACTTTGCGGCGGCGCATGCGGCCCTGCCACCCTTCAGCGGTTTGCCCGGTGATGGCGTGCTGCCCTACGCGCTGCCGGCGCGCCTGGTGCGTGGCCTGCTGGCACGTCGGGGCGCAGCGTCGGCGGCCTGGGTGCTGCCCGAACTGGCGCGCGTGGCGCCTGAACTGGGTGCGCCGGCCGCTGGCCAGTTGCTGCCGCTGCGCCTGGCGCAGGCGGTGCAACAGGCCTTGCTGGACTGGCACGGCGCCGGCCTGCGTCTGCTGCTGATCGACGACCTGCACCATGCCGACGCCGCCACGCTGGCGCTGCTGCCCTCGCTGGTGGCCACGCCGCCGGGCGGCATCACCTGGCTGCTGGGTGTGCGCCCGGATGAACTTCCGCCCGCCATCGCGCAGTGGCTGGAGGCATCCGCACCAGCGCAGATCGAGCGCTTCGACCTGGCCCCGCTCGATGCGCCTGGTGTGCAGGCGCTGCTGGCCTCGTTGGCCTTGCCCGGGCTGGCCGCCGACCGATGGACGCCTCAATGGATGCAGCACACCGGCGGCAATCCATTGTTCCTGCTGGAAACCCTGATCGCGCTGTTCGGCCGGCCAGGTACCGGCCCGCCGCAGCTGGACGGGGCGGCGCCGCAATTGCCGGCGCCCGCGTCCATCGGCCGCCTGATCGCGCAGCACCTGGCCCGCCTGTCACCGGCAGCGCTCAAGCTGGCCCGCGTCGCCGCCGTGGCCGGGCCCGACTTCAACGCTGCGTTGGCGACGCGCGTGCTGGGCCTGGCCGCGCTGGAGATTGCCGACAGCTGGCAGGCCCTTGAGGCCGCCGGCGTGCTGCGCGGCCCCGCTTTTGCGCACGACCTGGTGCGCGGTGGTACTGACATGGTTGCCACCAAACCCGACGCAACATTGCCGATGATCGACGCCGCCGCGGCCGAGTTGCTGTCCACTGAATCGTCGTCGGTGCATAGCCAGCCCAGCGCGTGGGCCCGTGTGCGCAAAAACGGCGGCGTGCAGATCGGCGGCACGGTGATGCTGCTGCTGCTGATCGCCCTGGCCGCACCCTGGCTGGGCACGGTAGACCCGTCGCTGTTTGACCCCGCCAGCCGCGACCTGCTGCCCGGCAAAACCGGCGAGATCACCACGCTGGAAGGTCAGGTGCTGCAACACCGCTTCTTGATGGGCAGCGACAGCTTCGGGCGCGACATCTACAGCCGCGTCATCTTTGGCACCCAGGTCTCGCTGATCGTGGGCCTGGCCACCGCGCTGGTGGCGCTGGCCGTGGGCATCAGCTTCGGCCTGATGGCGGGCTATCTGCGCTGGCTGGACGGGCCGCTGATGCGGGTGATGGACGGCGTGATGGCCATCCCCGCCATCCTGATTGCCATCTCGCTGGTGGCGATGTGGCGCGGCAGTTTGGCCACCGTGGTGGTGGCCATTGCCATCCCCGAAATCCCCCGTGTCACGCGGCTGGTGCGCGCGCTCGTGCTCACCATCCGCGAAGAGCCGTATGTGGAGGCGGCCATCTCGCTGGGCACACCCACCTGGCGCATCATGGCCCGCCACATCCTGCCCAACTGTGTGGCGCCGCTGGTGGTGCAGGGCACCTTCATCTGCGCGTCGGGCATCCTGACTGAGGCC
Organism: Betaproteobacteria bacterium; assembly: GCA_031428185.1. Classification (GTDB taxonomy): domain Bacteria; phylum Pseudomonadota; class Gammaproteobacteria; order Burkholderiales; family Burkholderiaceae_C; genus Pseudaquabacterium. The sequence continues at coordinate 5,909 of JANPOW010000248.1, forward strand.
ATCCTGTCCTTCCTGGGCGTGGGCCTGCCGCCCGACATCCCCACCTGGGGCAATGTGATGGCCGAGGGCCGGGCGCAGTTCAACGAGTACCTGCACAACATCTTTTTCCCGGGCATTTTTTTGGCGTTGACGGTGCTGGCGGTCAACATCCTGGGGGACGGATTGCGTGACACGCTGGACCCAAAAATGGCCAAACGCGGATGAGCGCGATGCGCGACGCCACACCGGACACCACCCCGATCCTTGAGGTGCGCGGCCTCACCATCGCGCTGCCCGCTGGCGCTGATCGCAGCAGCGCGGTGCGCAACGTGTCGTTCACCGTCGGCAAGGGCGAAATCCTGTGCCTGGTGGGCGAGTCGGGCTCGGGCAAATCCGTCATCGCGCAAAGCGTGATGGGCTTGTTGCCCAACGCCTTGCCCGTCACCAGTGGCCAAATCCTGCTGCAGGGTGAGGACATCACCCACGCACCGCTGCAGCGCCTGCGCGCACTGCGCGCCACCCGCATGGCGATGATTTTTCAAGAGCCGATGACGGCCCTGAACCCGGTGATGACCTGCGGCGACCAGATTGACGAAGTGCTGCAGCAGCACAGCAACTTGTCCGCCGAGCAGCGCCGCGCCAAGGTGCTGGCCACCGTGCGTGAGGTGCTGCTGCCTGACCCACAGCGCATGGTGGCCAGCTATCCGCACCAACTGTCAGGCGGCCAGCGCCAGCGCATCATGATTGCGATGGCGCTGGTATTGAACCCGGTGCTGCTGATTGCCGACGAGCCCACCACCGCGCTGGATGTGACCACCCAGGCGCAAATCCTGAAACTGGTGCTGGACCTGCAGCACCGCCACGGCGCCGGCGTGTTGTTCATCACCCATGACTTTGGCGTGGTGGCCGAAGTGGCGCACCGCGTGGCCGTGCTGTGCCTGGGTGACATGGTGGAGGTGGGCAGCAAACACGACGTGCTGCAGCGCCCGCAACAGGCTTACACCCGCATGCTGATTCAGGCTGTGCCCACGCTGCGCCTGAAACAGCGGCCGGTGGATGCCAACGCGCCAGTGGTGCTGCAAGTGCGGGGCCTGCAAAAAACCTACCTGGACAAACGCTGGTTTGGGCCGGCGCGCACAGTGCAGGCGGCGCAGGATGTCAACTTCGAGATCCGCCGTGGCCAGACCTTGGGGCTCGTGGGTGAATCGGGTTCAGGCAAAAGCACGGTGGCGCGCTGCATCGTGCGGCTGATCGACCCGAGTGGTGGCAGCGTGCTGCTGGGTGGCGCCAAGTTGGGCCAGGCGGGCGAGACGGCGGAAGACATCGCGCTGATGCCGGCGGCCCGGTTGCGGCCGCTGCGGCGCCGGGTGCAGATCGTGTTTCAAGACCCGTACCGGTCACTCAACCCGCGCCGCACCGTGGCCCAGGCGCTGGTGGAAGGCGCGGTCAATTGCGGCTTGGGCCAGGCCGAGGCACTGCAGCGCGCCCGTGAGTTGCTGGCCCTGGTGCGGCTGGACGGCAGCGCGCTGGGCCGTTACCCGCACCAGTTTTCGGGCGGCCAGCGCCAGCGCATCTGCATTGCCCGCGCGTTGATGATGGAGCCCGAGCTGCTGGTGGCCGATGAAGCGGTGTCGGCACTGGACGTGTCGGTGCAGGCCCAGGTGCTGGATTTGCTGGAAGAGATCCGCAGCCGCCTCAACCTCGCGATGTTGTTCATCACCCACGACTTGCGCGTGGCCAGCCAGATTTGCGACCAGTTGGCCGTGATGCGGCAGGGCCGGGTGGTGGAATACGGCCCGGCGCACCAGGTCTTCGGCGCGCCGCAACATGCCTACACCCAGGCCTTGTTTGCCGCTGCGCCGGGGCGGGGTTTTGCGTTTGGTGTTTGACGTACTTGATGCGCTTGAGGCGCTTGAGGCGCCGTTCTTTTGAAAGCTCCCCCGTGACCCGTGTCCTGATTGCCGGCTACCAGCACGAAACCAATACCTTTGCCCCCAGTCTGGCCGATTGGGCCGCGTTCAACCGGGGCGATTCGTTCCCGGCCTTTGTGCGTGGTGCGGCGATGCAAGACCAGCTCACCGGCATCAACATCCCCGTGGGTGGGTTCATTGATGCGGCCAAGGCCAGGGGTTGGACGCTGATCCCGTCAGTCTGGGCCGGCGCCATCCCGTCCAGCTTTGTCACCCAGGATGCGTTTGAGCGCATTGCCGGCGCGATTTGCGATGACGTGACCGCTGCGCTCGAGACCGGCCTGGACGCCATCTACCTGGACCTGCACGGCGCCGCCGTGGCCCAGCACGCACCCGACAGCGAGGGCGAGCTGATCGCCCGGCTGCGCACCTTGGTCGGCCCCGGCCTGCCCATCGTCGCCAGCCTGGACCTGCATGCCAACGTCACCCACCGCATGCTGGCCCAGGCCGATGCGCTGGTGGCCTACCGCAGCTACCCGCATGTGGACATGGCGGACACCGGCGCACTGGCGGCTGACTTGCTGGCCCGGCGATTGAAGGCCGGCCAAACCGAGCCGCAGCACAGCCGGCGCCTGCCGTTTTTGATTCCACTCAACGCGCAAAGCACCTGGCTGCAGCCAGCCCAAGGCCTGTACGGGCAACTGGTTGGGCTGGACCACACACACGGCACGGTGTTGAGCTTTTGCATGGGTTTTCCGGCGGCGGATTTTGAGGAATGTGCGCCCATGGTCTGGGGCCACGGCGCGGCAGCAGAGGCTGCGGTCGACGCGCTTTACGCCTTGGTGGCCGAGCCCACGCAATGGCGGCTGGACATCCTGTCCGCACGCGATGCGGTGGTGCAGGCGATGTCGCTGGCCGAGACGGCAACCCAACCCGTGATCATTGCCGACACACAAGACAACCCCGGCGCCGGTGGCGACAGCAATACCACCGGCCTGCTGCACGCGCTGCTGGCCCAGGGTGCCGGCCGCAAATACCCTGGCCGGGTTGCGCTGGGCCTGCTGTTTGACGCACCCGCAGCCGCCGCTGCCTGCGCCGCCGGTGTGGGCGCCACGCTGGACCTGGCCCTGGGCACCGCCGTGCCCACCTTCACCGGCCAGCCGAGCGACCCACCGGTGTCTGGCCGCTTCAAGGTGCTGGCCGTCAGCGAAGGGCATTGCACCCTGACCGGCCCGATGATGCGCGGCCTGACGGTGCACCTGGGCCCCAGCGCCTGCCTGGAGATTGACGGCGTGCGGGTGGCCGTGGTCAGCGGCAAAAAGCAGTTGCTGGACCGTGAGCTGCTGCGCATGGTGGGCATCCAGCCCGAAGACATGCGCATCGTGGTGGTCAAAAGCAGCAACCACTTTCGGGCCGACTTCTCGCCCATCGCCAGCCAGGTGCTGGTGGCCAAGGCCGCCGGGCCGATGGCGGCGGACCCGGCCGATCTGCCGTGGTTGCACCTGACGCCGGGTGTGCGGCTGCGGCCGTGAGGGGGGTTTCGGCGTCAACGCACAAGCCCGCAAAACCGGCGCCGCAGGCAAGTGCAGCAAGCGCCGCGTGTGCTGGCCGCGCTGCCGTTTGGCACTGTGGTGGTGGTGGGGCCGGCCTGCTCGGTGCTGGCTTGTGCGGTGATGCTGGCCACGCTGCTGCGGCCCAGCGGCTGGCTGGCCGGTCTGTCCTTCGTCCTGTTCGGCGTCGGGCCTGGTCTTTGGACCATCAGCTCGACCACGCGGCGCCAGCAGCGCGCCGATGACCATGCCGGCGCCGTCGCTGGCGAGCGTGAAGCCCACGCCGCTGGCGTCCAGCCCCAGGCTGCGCATGGCGTCGGGCACATAAGCCGCCTGCCATACAAACCAGGCCAGGTTCCAGACCACGGCGGTCAGCAGCACCGGGCGCAGCAGCGTGTGGCCCCACACCAGGCGGGCGCCGTCTTGCAGCTGCAGCAGCGGGTGGCGCGCCGCCGGGGCGGGGCTGCGCGGTGGCGCTTGCAGTTGCAGCAGCAAGACCACCGCCAGCAGCGACAAGACTGTTGCCAACAGGAATGCCGCGCTGCCACCGGCCCAAGCCACCAGCGCACCGGCCAGCGCCGGCCCGGCGGTAAACGCCGCGCTGCGCGCCAACTCGGGTTTTGTACTGGTGCTGGCCGCTGCCGGGTTGGTGCTGGTGCTGGTGCTGGCGCCGGCAAGGCCACCCCCAGCGCAAGTACGCAGTTCGGGTGCGGGTTGAAAATCAGCACCACCACATCCCCCGGAGACAAGACGGTGATCAACAAAATCGTGGCCACAGTGGCCGACGCCCTGGCCGACACAGCACACGGCGCCACCGTGATGATTGGCGGCTTTGGCACCGCCGGTATCCCCAACGAATTGATTGACGGCCTGCTGCTGCAAGGCGCGCGCGATCTGGTCATCGTCAACAACAACGCCGGCAACGGCGACACCGGCCTGGCCGCGCTGCTGCAGGCCGGCCGGGTGCGCAAGATCATCTGCAGCTTTCCGCGCCAGGCCGACAGCCAGGTGTTTGATGCGCTGTACCGCAGCGGCAAGGTCGAGCTGGAGCTGGTGCCGCAAGGCAACCTGGCCGAGCGCATCCGCGCCGCCGGCGCCGGCATTGGTGCCTTCTTCACCCCCACCGGCTGCGGCACTGCGCTGGCCAGCGGCAAGGAGACGCGCGTGATCAACGGCCGCCCGCAGGTGCTGGAGCAGGCCCTGCACGGTGATCTGGCGCTGATCCGCGCCGAGCGTGGTGACCGCTGGGGCAACCTGACCTACCGCAAAGCCGCGCGCAACTTCGGCCCGGTGATGGCCACCGCGTGCAGCACCACCGTGGCCACGGTGCATGAGATTGTTGAACTGGGCGCGCTGGACCCGGAGGTGGTGGTCACGCCCGGCGTTTACGTGCAGCGGGTGGTGCTGGTGCCGCGCCAGGCCACCCAGGCCGGTGGTTTTGCCGCATCAACCACAAAGGCGGCTTGACATGGCTTACCAGAAACGCAGCAAAGACCAACTCGCCGCCCGCGTGGCCTTGGACATCTTCGAGGGTGCGGTGGTCAACCTGGGCATCGGCATGCCCACGGCGGTGGCCAACCACATCCCGCCCAGCCGCGAAGTGTTGCTGCACAGTGAAAACGGCATCCTCGGCATGGGCCCGGCGCCGGCCGAGGGCGACGAGGACTACGACCTGATCAACGCCGGCAAACAGCCCGTCACGCTGCTGGCCGGCGGCAGTTACTTTCACCATGCCGACAGTTTTGGGCTGATGCGCGGTGGCCACCTGGACATCTGCGTGCTGGGCGCGTTTCAGGTGTCGGCCACCGGGGATCTGGCCAACTGGCACACCGGCGCGCCGGGTGCCATCCCCGCCGTGGGCGGCGCGATGGACCTGGCGGTGGGCGCCAAGCAAACCTGGGTGATGATGGATTTGCTGAGCAAACAAGGTGTGCCCAAGGTGGTGGCGGCCTGCAGCTACCCGCTCACCGGCGTGGCCTGCGTCAAACGCATCTACACCGACCTGGCCACCCTGGCCTGCACGCCGCAAGGTCTGCAGATCATTGACTTGGTGGACGGGCTGGACCACGCCACGCTGCAGGCCCTGCTCGGCTTGCCGGTGTTGCGCTGAGCCGGCTGACTACAGCGTGCGCTGATTGACCCGCGCCGCCAACTGCTCAGCCGATTCACGCCGCTCGCTGTAGCGGTCGGTCAGGTAGGGCGCCACATCGCGCGTCAGCAGCGTGAACTTGACCAGCTCTTCCATCACGTCCACCAGCCGGTCGTAAAACGCGGATGGCAGCATGCGGCCGGCGGCGTCAAACTCGGTAAAGGCCTTGGCGACTGAGGACTGGTTGGGGATGGTCAACATGCGCATCCAGCGGCCCAGGATGCGCAATTGGTTGACAGCGTTGAAGGATTGCGAGCCGCCCGAGACCTGCAGCAGCGCGAGTGTTTTGCCCTGGGTGGGCCTTTGGGCGCCGAGGGCCAGCGGGATCCAGTCGATCTGCGCTTTCATGATGCCGGTCATCGCGCCGTGGCGCTCGGGCGTGGACCACACCATGCCCTCGGCCCAGGTGGCTGCATTGCGCAACTCCTGCACCTTGGGGTGGCTGTCGGGCGCGGCGTCGGGCAGCGGCAGGCCGGTGGGATCAAACAAGCGCACTTCAGCCCCCATGGCCAGCAGCAACCGGCCGGCCTCTTGGGCCAACAGCCGGCTGTACGAGCGCTCACGCAGCGAGCCGTACAGCAGCAAAAAGCGCGGTGGGTGCGGGCTGGGCGCGGCTGTGGCCAGCCGCGCCAGGCGGGGGATGTTGAACAGTGCGCGGTCGAGGTTGGGCAGGCTGGTGTCAGCAAGCAGGCCGGCGCCGTTGAGCATGGCTGCGCCTGGGGCATCAGGCTTGGACTCAAGGCTGGACACGGCGGCCCTCCGCATCCACCAGCGCTGTGCCGTCTTCCTTGTTGAGCGCCCCGCGCTGCGGTGTGGGCAGGATGTCCAGCACCACCTCGGATGGCCGGCACAGCCGGGTGCCCAGCGGTGTCACCACGATGGGCCGGATGATCAGGATGGGGTGGGCCAGCATGTGGTCTATCAACTGGTCGTCACTCAGGCCCGGGTCGTCGAGTTGCAATGCGTCATACGGCGTGCCTTTGCGGCGCAGCAGCGCCCGCACCGGCAGGCCCAGCGCGGCAATCAGGCCTTGCAGCGTGGCGCGGCTGGGCGGTTGGTCCAGGTAGGGGATGACCAGCGGCTGCGCGCCGCTGTTGCGAATCAGCGCCAGCACATTGCGCGAGGTGCCGCAAGCCGGGTTGTGGAAGATGGTGATGGTGTGGCTGCTGCTCATGGTCGCTGGGCTGGGCTGTTGACGGGTGTGGCGGGTATTGCGGCTATTGCGGGTATGGCGGGTATGGCGCCGGCGGGTTGGCCCCTGGCATACCAGGCTGTGCTGGCATTCACCACCTTGACCACCAGCAGCATCACCGGCACCTCGATCAGCACCCCCACCACGGTGGCCAGCGCGGCGCCGGACTCAAACCCGAACAGGCTGATGGCCGCCGCCACCGCCAGCTCAAAAAAGTTGCTGGCGGCTATCAGCGCCGACGGGCCGGCCACGTTGTGCGCCTCACCCAGCCGGCGGTTCAGCCAGTAGGCCAGCGCGGACGTGCCCAGCACCTGGATCAGGATGGGCACGGCCAGCATCGCGATCACCAGCGGCTGTTGCAGGATGGCCTGGCCCTGGAAGGCAAACAGCAGCACCAGCGTGGCCAGCAGTGCGCTGATCGACCAGGGGCCGAGGCGCAGCAGCAGCGCGTCCAGCGCGGGCTGGCCGGTTTGCAGCACAACTGCCCGCCAGGCCTGGGCCAGCAGCACCGGCAGCACGATGTAGAGCAGCACCGAGGTTGCCAGCGTGGCCCACGGCACCACGATGGCCGACAAGCCCAACAGCAGCGCCACGATGGGCGCAAAGGCAAACACCATGATGGCGTCATTCAAGGCCACCTGCGACAGCGTGAACAGCGGGTGGCCACCGGTCAGCCGGCTCCAGACAAACACCATGGCTGTGCAGGGCGCCGCGGCCAGCAGGATCAGGCCGGCCACATAACTGTCAGCCTGTGCGGCCGGCAACCAGGGCGCAAACACATGGCGCACAAAAACCCAGCCCAGCAACGCCATTGAAAACGGTTTGACCGCCCAGTTGACAAACAGCGTGACGCCAATGCCGCGCCAGTGCTGGCCCACCTGGCCCAGTGCCTTGAAATCCACCCGCAACAGCATCGGGATCACCATCACCCAGATCAGCAGGCCCACCGGCAGGTTGACCTGGGCAATCTCCATCCGGCCCACCGCCTGGAACACCCCCGGCAGCCACTGGCCGAGCGCAATGCCCACCACGATGCAGGCCGCCACCCAGACGCTGAGATAGCGCTCAAACAGCGACATGGGTGCGGGCAGCGGCAGGGCAGCGGCTGGGGGCTGAGGCAAGCGAGCGGGTTGCATGGGTTCGGTGTTGGGTATTGGGTATTGGGTATTGGGTATCGGGACATCGGGATATCGGGATATCGGGGTATCGGGGTATCGGGGTATCGGGGTTTCGGGACATCGAGAGATCGGGACATCGGGACATCGGGACATCGGGACATCGGGTATTGGATGGCGGGTGGTCAGCCGGTGCTGCAGTGCTGTGGCATGCCAGCGCCGCAGGCCTCGGGGATTTGGCCGGCAACCGCATCCATGGCGTTGCAGCAGTGCGCAGTCAGGTAGCTGACCAGCGCATTGATCTGGCCGAGTGAGGGGCGGTAGATCAAGCTGCGGCCGTCGCGCTGTTGGGTCACCAGCCCGGCATGCAGCAAGGCTTTGAGGTGAAACGACAGGGTGGACGCCGGCATGCCCAAGGTGGCAGACAAGGCGCCGGGTGTCAGCCCCGTGGGGCCGGCACCCACCAGTGCGCGCACTACACGCAAGCGCATGTTTTGCGCCAGCGCTGCCAAGCTTGCCACCGCCAGGTTTTCATCCATTTCAGCAGCCATCAAGCACCTGTTGAATATTCCACGATAGTGGAATGATAGAACAGTTTTGGTGACAGGCCTGTGTCGGCGCAGGCGGTGCGGGCCACTACATCACATCAGCGCCACGCCCTTGATCTGGGCATACAAGGCATCACCAGCCCGCAGCGCCAGCGCATCGGCGCTGCGGCGGGTGATGCGCGCCAGCAGTTGCACGGGCGGTGCCGGAGCGTCAGCGCGGCTGCCTGGCCCGGCCACCTGCAGGTGCAGCAGCACGGTGTGCGCTTGGCCCTGCAGCGCCAGCAGGCGCACCGGCAGCACGTTGAGCACACTGGTCTGCTGCGGCAACTGCCGGGTGACGCTGACATCGCGCGCCAGCACCCGCGCCCGCACGGCCTGGCCAGGTTGCACTGCTGCTGCGCCCAGCCACAGCGCGCCACCGGCAAAGCGCACACGCGACAAGCCGTAGGCGGCATCGTGCCGGTCCAGCGTGGCGTGGATCACCACGCCGGCATCGTCCAGCTTGGCCAGTGGCAGGTCCGTGCGGGCCAACACCTCGGCCAGCGGGCCGGCGGCCAGCACACGGCCGGCGTCCAGCAGCACCAGGTGGTCGGCCAGCCGGGCCACCTCGTCCAGCGCGTGGGTGACGTAGACGATGGGCAGTGCCAGGTGGCGTTGCAGGCGCTCCAGATAGGGCAGGATTTCGGCCTTGCGGGCGGCGTCCAGCGCGGCCAGTGGCTCGTCCATCAACAGCAGGCGGGGGGCGCTGGCCAGCGCGCGGGCAATGGCCACACGTTGGCGCTCACCGCCGGACAGGGTGGCGGGCCAGCGGTCCATCAGGTGCTTGATGCCCAGCAGGGTGATCACCTGGTCCAGCGCCAGGCTGGGGTCGGTGGTGGCGGCCGTGGCCCGGGCCGCAGCGCTGCGGCGGCGGCCGTAGTCCAGGTTGGCGCGCACCCGCAGGTGGGGGAATAACACCGACTCCTGGATCACATAACCCAGCGGCCGCTGGTGCGTGGGCAGCCAGCGGCCGGTGGCATCGTCTTGCCACACGTCCGCGCTGTCACTGCCGATCGCCACCCGGCCGGCCGCGCGGTCCAGGCCGGCCAGGGCGCGCAGCACACTGGTCTTGCCGCAGCCCGATGGCCCGAACAGCGCGGTGATGCCGCTGGGCGGCAGTTGCAGCGCCACGTCCAGCGTGAAGTTGGGGCGCTTGAGCGCCAGCGTGGCCTGCAGCATCAGGCGGTATGGCCCAGCGCCGGCCGGGCGCGGTTGGCGGCATACAGCGCCAGCAGCACCAGCAGTGCAAACACCACCATGCCAGCGGCCAATTGGTGGGCCTGGGCAAACTCGGCCGCCTCCACATGCTCGTACAGCGCCACCGACAACACCCGGGTCTGGCCCGGGATGTTGCCGCCCACCATCAGCACCACGCCAAACTCACCCACGGTGTGGGCAAAGCCCAGCACGCTGGCCGTCACCAGGCCGGGCCGGGCCAGCGGCAGCGCGATGCTGAAAAACCGGTCCAGCGGCGCGGCGCGCAGGGTGGCGGCGGCCTCCAGCAGGCGCTCGGGGATGGCCTCAAACGCCTGCTGCAGCGGCTGCACCACAAACGGCAGGCTGTACAACACTGACGCCACCACCAGCCCGGCAAAGGTGAAGGGCAGCCGGCCCAGCCCCAGCCACTGGGTGAACTGCCCCACCGCACCCTGCGGCCCCATCAGCAGCAGCAGGTAAAAGCCGATCACGGTGGGCGGCAGCACCAGCGGCATGGTCACCAGCGCGGTGGCCAGCGGTTTGAGCGGTGAGCGGGTGCGCGCCAGCCACCAGGCCAGCGGTGTGCCCAGCAGCAGCAGCAGCACGGTGCTGCAGGCCGCCAGTTGCGCGGTCAGGCGGAGCAGGACCCAGGTGCTGTCGGTCATGGGCTGCGGGGCATGTTCAGCAGCAGCTCATGGGCGGTAACCATGTTGCGTGATCAGTGCCTTGGCCGCTGCAGTTTGCAGGTAGGCCAGCAGCGCCGCAGCGGCGGCTTGCTGCGCTGCGGGCTTGTTGAGCAGCACCGCGTCCTGGCGGATGGTGCCGTACAGATTGGCGGGTATGCGCCAGTGCGATCCGGCGCTGGGCCGGCCGGGCTGCAGCACCTGTGACAGCGCCACAAAACCCAGCTCGGCGTTGCCCGTGGCCACAAACTGGTAGGCCTGCGCAATGCTGTCGCCCATCACCAACTGGGGCGCCAGCGCCTTGTCCAGCCCTTTGGCCTGCAGCACCTGCAAGGCGGCCTGGCCATAGGGTGCCAGCTTGGGGTTGGCGATGGCCAGTTTGTTGAAACGGCCACTGGCCAGCACCGCGCCTTGTGCGTCCACCAGGCCGGGCTGGGCGCTCCACAACACCAGCTCACCGGTGGCGTAGGTGATGGTGCTGCCGGCCACCGCGTGGCCGCTGTTGATCAGTTTTTGCGGGGTTTGGGCGTCGGCGGCCAGCAGCACATCAAACGGCGCACCGGCCATGATCTGGCTGGCCAGCTTGCCGCTGGACCCGGCTGACAGCCGCAGCGTATGCCCGGTGGCGGCGGTAAAACCGGGCGCCAGCGCCGCCAGCGTGGTGCTGAAGTTGGCGGCCACGGCCACCGCCACCACATCGGCGTGGCTGATGGGCGGGTGCAGCAGCAACAAGGCAAACAGGGCAGCGCTGATGGGTTTCATCGGCATCAATCCAGCATGGCCAGGATCACGCTGGATGGCGCAAACATGGCGCAGGCGGCTTGGCCTGACCGCAGGCCGGCCAGGCCCGCGGTGGCGAGTGTGGTGTTGGGCAGCACGGCGGTGGCGCTGTGGCCGGCGCCCAGGTCCAGCGTCACCTCAGTGCCCTGTGCGCCAGCTGCCACGTGCTGCACCGTGCCCTGCAATTGGTTGGGATGCGTGGCTGGCGGCGTGCCGGCCGGCAGCAATTGCAGCGCTGGCGCCTTGACCAGCAGCACCACCGCGCTGCCGATGGTCAGCGCCAACTGGCTGGCGGATTGGGCGGTGATGCTGGCCAGCAGCGGCGGGCTGCCGGCCAGGCCGGCGACCTGCACCCGCACCGCCACCTGCGTCGGGCCGGCGTCCAGCGCGGTGACCGTGCCGCTGAACTGGTTGCGGGCGCTGGTGCGCAGCGTGCTGCGGCGCAGCAGGCGCTGGAAGGCCTGCACATCGCCCACCGGGGTGTGTGCAAACTGGCCGGCCAGGTGGTCCAGCGCGGCCTGATATTGGGCGTGCACGGCGTGGTACATGGCCAGCAGGCGGCGGCCGTGCTCGGTCAACACCGTGCCGCCACCGGCCCGGCCACCGGCCGAGCGCTGCACCAGCGGCTGGTCGGCCAGGCTGTTCATCGCGTCCACCGCGTCCCAGGCCGCTTTGTAGGACAACGGCACATGCGGCGCGGCTTGCGAAATCGAGCCGTGCCGGTCAATCGCCTCCAGCAGGCGCACCCGGGTGTGGCCCAGAAATACACCTTGCGCGGTGCTGACCTCCAGCCGGCCGGTGAGGTGGGTGTTGGGGGCTTTGCCTGAGGGTGCAGATGACGCCATATTGCAATCAATATAGCGCATGGACGCTGGGTGGCCGGCAGTGCGTCGGTTGTGCGTCGGTTGTGTGTCGGTAGTGCGTCGGCAGTGCGTCGGTTGTGCGGGCCGGCAGATAGGATCAAAAGACCAGCCATGCATTGGAGAACGCCTGTGATGCCCAAAAACACGATCTGTCTTTGGTACCACGGCAACGCGCTGGACGCCGCGGCGTTTTATGCCAAGACCTTCCCGGACAGCGCGGTGGGCACCGTCTACCGCGCGCCTGGCGACTATCCGGCGGGCAAGCAGGGCGATGTCTTGACGGTCGAGTTCACCGTGATGGGTATCCCGTGTCTCGGCCTGAACGGTGGCCCTGCGGTCAAGCACAGCGAGGCTTTTTCGTTCCAGGTTGCGACGGACGATCAGGCCGAAACCGACCGCTTGTGGGCCGCGATTGTGGGCAACGGCGGCCAGGAAAGCGCCTGCGGCTGGTGCAAGGACAAGTGGGGCTTGTCGTGGCAGATCACGCCACGCGCCCTCAGTGCCGCCATCGCCGATCCGGATCGCGCCGCTGCCAAACGCGCTTTCGAGGCGATGATGCAGATGGGAAAAATCAACATCGCAGCGATTGAAGCGGCCCGGCGGGGCTGACATTCAGCAGCCGGCACGGGCTCACCGGCGCGATGTGCCGTGCCGCCGCTTCGGCCAGGCCGGCACCGGCGTCATGCAGTTCAAGCGCGGTCTGTCGGGTTGCGCAACCGCGCCATTGATCCCGGCTGTGCCGCGCGGCGAGGCTGTGTCCATCGTTGTCACCAGAAGCATGCTGTCGTGTGGTCGTGCTGTCCTGCTGTCCCTGCTGTCGTGCTGTCGTGCTGTCGTGCAGCGTGCAGCGTGGCGTGCAGGCCGTGCGCGGCAAGCACGCCGGTCAAGCCACCTCGCGCCCCGCCCCCGCCGACCAGATGCGCCACCAGGTCTGCACATCCAGCTGCAGCCCCAGCGCGGCCAGTGCGTCTTGCGCCACGCTGATGCGGCGCGATCCCAGGATGGGCAGCGGAGCGCTGGGGTGGCGCAGCACCCAGGCAATGGCCAGCGTGGTGGTGGAGATGCCCAGCTCGGCGGCTATGGCCTCCAGCGTCTGGCGCACACGCTGGGCGGTCTCGTCCCGGCCGGTGAACAGGCGCCCGCCGGCCAGCGGCGACCAGATCATGGGCCGCAGGCCCAAGTCCTGGCACTGGTCCAGCACACCGTCGTGCAGCCGGTCCAGGTGCAGCGGCGACAACTCGATCTGGTGGCTGGCCAGGGCGATGCGCCGGTGCAGCGGTGCCAGTTGCGCCGGGCTGAAGTTGCTGACGCCAAAGTGGCGCACCTTGCCGGCGCGGCGCAAGGCCTCAAAGGTGTCGGCCAGCGCGTCAAAGTCCGTCAGCGCGTCAGGCCGGTGGATCAGCAGCAGGTCCAGGTGGTCGCAGCGCATGGCCTGCAGCGATGCGTCCACAGCCGCCCGCACATGAGCGGCTGTGGTGTCGTAGTGCTTGACGTGGTGATCAGGCCGTGCCGGGCTGCGCAACTGGATGCCGCATTTGCTGACCAGCTGCATGCGGCTGCGCAAGGCCGGCCGCAGCGCCAGCGCCTCACCAAACAGCGCTTCGACCCGGTAGTCGCCGTAGATGTCGGCATGGTCAAAGCTGGTCAGGCCGAGATCCAGGTTGGCCTCCACCCAGGCCAGGCGCTGCTGCGCTGTCCAGCCCCAATCGGCCAGGCGCCAGGCGCCGGCCACGATGGGCGACAGCCCCGCCGGGTTGTGCATCAAGGCCACCGGCTCAGACCTTGGCCTTGGGCACCCGCCCCATCAGATAAAACTCGTCATTGGGCCGCATGCCGGCAAGGTTGGCCATGCGGTTGCTGAGGCCAAAAAACGCGGTGATGGCGCCGATGTCCCAGATGTCTTCGTCATCGAACCCGTGGTCGCGCAGCGCGCTGTAGTCGGCGTCATCCACCTCGTGTGAGCGCTGGCAGACCTTCATCGCAAAGTCCAGCATGGCGCGCTGGCGGGCTGTGATGTCGGCCTTGCGGTGGTTCACCGCCAACTGATCCGCAATCAACGGTTTTTTCTCGTAGATGCGCAGAATGGCGCCATGTGCCACCACGCAGTACAGGCACTGGTTGGCGGCCGAGGTGGCCACGATGATCATCTCGCGCTCACCCTTGCTCAAACTGCCGGTGGTCTTGAGCAGCAGCGCGTCGTGGTAGGCCATGAAGGCACGCCATTCGGCGGGCCGGTGCGCCAGCGCCAAAAATACGTTGGGCACAAAGCCTGATTTTTCCTGCACCGCCAGGATGCGCTCACGCAGGTCGTCGGGCAGGTCTTGCAACGCAGGCACGGGGTAGCGGCTGATGGGCAAGGGGGTGGTCATCGGGTCTGTCCTGGTGGGGTGGGGCGCAGCAGTGTGAGGGGGGTGCAGCAGCGCGGGGCGCTGGCTGCATTACATCAGCCGCGCTGCGACCAGCCGCGATTGCCGTGCGGGGGGTGCAGCGGCATGCCCACCGTGCCGGGCACAAAGTAGGGTGATGGGATCAGCACCCGCCGGCCCGCCTGGCCCAGCAACAGCGTGGCGCGGACGGCTGCCGCGCACCAAGCCCCACGGGACGCAGCCGCCAGGTGTCAGCGCCTTAGCTGCGGAACTGCAGCGCATGCAGCCGCGCATACAGCCCGCCTGCGGCCAGCAGCGCGGCGTGCGGGCCGATTTCCACCACGCGGCCGGCGTCCAGCACCACGATGCGGTCGGCATGCTCGATGGTGGACAGGCGGTGGGCAATGATCAGCGTGGTGCGGCCGTGCATCAGCGTGTCCAGCGCGGCTTGCACCGCACGTTCACTCTCGCTGTCCAGCGCCGAGGTGGCTTCGTCCAGGATCAGGATGGGCGCGTTTTTGTACAGCGCCCGGGCAATCGCCAGGCGCTGGCGCTGGCCGCCCGAAAGCTGGCTGCCGTTGTGGCCGATCACGGTGTGCATGCCTTGCGGCAGGCCATCGACAAAATCCAGCAGATGGGCACCGGCCAGCGCGGCGCGGATGCCCGTGTGATCGGCTGTGGCAGCCGGGTTTGTGCCCAATGCCACGTTGGCCGCAATGCTGTCGTTGAACATCACCACGTCCTGGCTGACCAGCGCAAATTGCTGGCGCAAGGTGCCGGGCTGCCAGTCGGCCAGTGCCACGCCGTCCAGCAGGATGCGGCCGCTGCTGGGGTCTACAAAGCGCGGCAGCAGGTTGATCAGCGACGATTTGCCGGCGCCTGACGGCCCCACCAGCGCCACCGTCTGGCCGGCCGGGATGTCCAAGCTCAGGTGGTCCAGCGCGGGCAACTGGTCGTCGCGGTAGCGCAGCACCAGGTCTTGCAACTGCAGATGGCCATGCGCCCGGCCACCGGCGGGCTGGTGGCTGCCGCCCACCTCGGCCGGGCTGTCGTCCAGCAGCTCCAGCCCGCGCTCGATGGACGCCAGGCCACGGGTGATGGGTGCCATCACATCCGATAAATGCTTGACCGGCGCCACCAGCATCAGCATGGCGGTGATGAAAGCCACAAACCCCCCCACCGTGGCGCCGTTGCTGCTGCTTTGCCACAGCGCCATCACGATCACGGCGGAGAGCGCCAGCGCGGTGAAGATTTGCGTCACCGGCGTCATCGCGCCACTGGCGGCCACGATCTTGAGCAGCACCCGGCGCAGCGTGAGTGCGTGTTGCTCGAACCGGCTGGCCTGCGGCGCGGTGGCGCCGTGCAGCCGCACGATGCGCCAGGCCAGCACGTTTTCTTCCACCACGTAAGCCAGCGCGTCGGTGGCGTCCTGGCCCTCGCGGGCCAGCCGGTGCAGGCGTTTACCCACGCTGCGCATCAGCAGCGCCACGGCCGGGAACAGCACGCCGACAAACAGCGTCAACCTCCAGTTCAGCCACAGCAAGTAGCCCAACAAGGCCAGCAGCGTGAGCGAATCCTTGACCAGCGTGAGCACCGAGTTGACCAACTGGGTGGCGCCGTTTTGCACCTCGTAGACCAGGGTGTTGGTCAGGCTGCTGGCGCTGCGCTGGCCAAACAGCGCCGGCTGGCCGGTCAGGATGCGCTGGAACAGCGCCTCGCGCAGGTCTTGCACCCCGCGCAGCGCGGCCCACGACAGCGCGTACTGCGCCACAAAACCCGCCACCCCACGCACCGCAAAAATACCCACGATGGCCACCGGCACCGCCCACAGCGGCAGCTTGCCGGCGGTAAAGCCCTGGTCCAGCAGTGGCCGCATCAGCTCGGGGATCAGCGGCTCGGTGGCCGCGCCAACCAGCGAGCCGACAAACGCCACCAGCACGCCGATGCGGCCATGGCGGAAGTACGGTGCGATGCGGGCAAAGCGCTGCAGCAGGGTGGGCATGGGGGTGTGTTGGGCGGCCGGCGCCAAGCGGTCGAATGCCGGGATCAAGGCCGGGATCAAGGCCAGGATGGCCGCTGCAGGGCAGGGCGTTGGGCTGGCGCGTGCCCAAGGGCTGCCAGGACAGCGGCGGATTATCCGGGTCAGCCGCAGGGCAGCCGGCCCCGGTGTGGCGCGCTGCCGACACGGCCACCCGACTTGCCGCAATGACTGTATGAACGTACAGTTATTACGTGAACCTGTCGCTGCCCCTGTTTCCTGAGCTTGACGGCCTGCCGGCGCCACAAGGCGGGCCGCAGGCGGCTGAGCGGCCTGTGCCTGCAGCGGTTTTGCCAGCCACCCCACCGGCGGCTGCGCACCAGCCCGCGCACCTGCTGCTTGGCCAAACGCAGGGCGATGACCACGACGACCCCATCAGCCGCGCCCTGACCGACCCGCTGGCCGGTCTGCAGGGCCAGGGCCTTGCCAGCCCACGAGACCTTGCCGCGCTGCACCCCGCTGTCTGGCGCGCCAGCCAGATCGGGGGGGCGCCGCGCCGCACCACGGCCAGCGGTTTTGCGGTGCTGGACGCCCAGTTGCCCGGCGGCGGCTGGCCGCACGGTGTGCTCACTGAGCTGCTGCTGCCCCACCCCGGGGTGGGTGAGCTGCGCCTGCTGGCACCCGCGCTGGCGGCGCTGGCCCCCGCTGTGTCCGCTGCCACAGCCGGCAGCGGACACGGCCGCTGCGTGATGCTGTTTGACCCCCCCGCCGCGCTCAGCGCCTGGGCGCTGTTGCAATGTGGCCTCAACAGCCGGCACTGGCTGGTGGTGCAGGCCAGGGCCGGGCAGGGCAGCCGCAGCCAGCCAAATCAAGCCAGGCGTAGCGTGCCCCGCAGCGCCAACCGCCTGGCCCCGCTGCTGCCGGGCGCCGATGTGCTGTGGGCGCTGGAGCAAGCCCTCAAAAGTGGCCATGTCGGCGCCATCCTGGCCTGGCTACCACTGCAGGTGCAGGCCGACGCCCTGCGCCGGCTGCAGATCGCCGCCCAGGCGCATGACGGGCCGGTGTTCATCCTGCGCGACGTGCTGGCCGCCAGCCGGCCCAGCCCGGCGCCGCTGCGCCTGCTGCTGCAGCCGGCGGGGGTGGACGGGCTGGCGCTGCGCCTGCTCAAACGGCGCGGCCCACCGCTGGCCCAGCCGCTGCGGCTGGTGTTGCCGTCCGTGCTGGCGCCGCATCTGCAAGCCCAGGCCCAGGCCGATGACCTGCTGCGCCAGGCCGCAGTGCCAGCCCGTGGCGCCGCAGCACGCGGTTGAACCGTCTGAACCCGTCTGAACCCGTCTGAACCCTTCTGAACACCACCCATCACGACGGAACCCACCCGCCCATGCTCTGGCTTGCCCTGCACCTGCCCCACTTGTCGCTTGAATCCTGCGCCGCCACCCGTGACCCGGCCCAGGCCCACCTGCCGCTGGCGCTCTTGCATGCGCACCAGGTGCAGCATGCCGATGCCCTGGCGCTGGCACGGGGGGTGCGCCCGGGCATGCAGCGCGCCACCGCGCTGGCGCTGGCACCCGATCTGCTGCTGGCCGCCGCCGACGCCCGGCGTGATGCCCAGGCCCTGCGCGCCGTGGCCCATGTGGCGCTGGCCTTCAGCCCGTCTGTCACCTGGGCCACACCGGCCGGCCTGCGCCCGTCCAGCGCCCAGGCCGATGCCGACGCCCAACCCGTGGCCACCGCCGGCCTGGTGGGGGTGCGGCTGGAGGTGCAAGCCAGCCTGCGCTACTTTGGTGGCCTGCCCAAGCTGCTGGGCCGGCTGCGTGCCGCACTGGCCCCGCTGGGCCACACGGTGCGCATCGCCAGCGCCCCCACCGCGCTGGGTGCGGCGCTGCTGGCCGCCTGGGGTGGCGGCGGGGCTGACGCTCAAACGGGTGGCCTGGCTGATGACCTGGCCGATGATCTGGCCGATGATCTGGCCTCAGGCCCCCACAGCACCCAGCCCGCCGCCCTGCAAACCCTGCTGGACGCCGTGCCGCTGGCCCTGCTGGGCGCCGGCCTGCAGCACCAGGCAGCGTTGCAAGGCATGGGCCTGCACACGCTGGGTGATTTGCAACGCCTGCCACGCGACGGCCTGGCGCGGCGCTTTGGCCCGGCGCTGTTAGACCAGATCGACCGCGCCCGTGGCCACGCCCCCGACGCCTACCACTGGCTCACCCTGCCGCCCACGTTCGATGCCCGCATCGAGCTGCTGTGCCGTGCCGATACCAGCACCCAGGTGCTGGCCGGCGCCCAGGTGCTGCTGGCCCGGCTGCTGGCCTGGGCCGGCGCCCGGCAGGCGCGCATCGGCCGTTTCAGCCTGGTGCTGCACCATGAGCCGAGGCGCCAGCGGGACCCCGCCACGCCCAACAGCACGGCGCTGGACATCAACCTGGCTGAGCCGGTGGCTGACGCCAAACACCTGCACAGCCTGCTGGCCGAGCGCCTGGGCCGGCTGCCGCTGGCCGCGCCCGCGCTGGAGCTGAGCCTGCGCTGCAACCACCTGGTGCTGGCCGCCGCACCCAACGGAGAGCTGTTTGCCAGCCACGCCAGTGAGCGCGAAGGCCTGGCCCGGCTGGTGGAGCGGCTGCAAGCCCGGCTGGGCCCCGCCCAGGTGCTGAGCCTGAGCCCCGTGCCTGACCACCGGCCCGAGTACGGCACCCGCTGGCAGCCGGCTGACCCGGCCCGGCTGGGCGCAGCACCCGCCAGCACACCCGCCGCCGCATCATTTGCGGCAGCACCCACCACACCAACCACCACCGTACCCGACACCCCAGCCGACACCCTGGCTGGCCCCCCAGCCGCGAGCACCGGCCTGCCCGCCGCCCACCCGCTGGCGGGCCAGCCGCTGTGGCTGCTGCCTGACCCGCAAGCCCTGGCCGAATGGGGCCAAGGCCCACTGCTGGACGGCCACCTGCTGCAACTGCTGGCCGGCCCCGAGCGGCTGGAATACGGCTGGTGGTCACCACAAGGCCCGGCGGTGCGGGACTACTTCATCGCCCGTGCCAGCAGCGGCGCGCTGGTCTGGGTCTACCGCCACCGCCTGCCGCCCCGGCCGGGCGCAGCGGGCGCGCCAGCCTGGTTTTTGCAGGGCCGGTTTGCGTGACGCACACCCACCCTGCTGGCCTGGCTGCGCAGCAAGGGCTGCATCGGGGGCGACAAGACCGACAGCGCGCTCAGGCGTTGTCCACCGGCCGCGCCTTCACCCGCTTGCCCTTGACCGTGCCGTTGTTCAGCGCCTGCAGCGCGCTGTCGGCAATCTCACGCGCCACCGCCACATAGGTGCTGAACTCGTTCACATTGATCTTGCCGATCAACCCGGCGGCAAAGCCTGCGCTGCCGGTCAAGGCGCCCATCACGTCGCCAGCGCGGATTTTTTCCTTGCGGCCACCCAGGATCTGCAGCGTCACCATCGGTGCCAGCAGCGGGCCGCTTCCTGTGGGGGTCAGCTCGGCCAGCGGATGAAAGGTGCTGGCCCGGCCCTGCAACTGCTCGATGCGGCCCACCCGGCCCATCTCGTCCAGGCTGGCCAGGCTGAAGGCCCAGCCCTGGGCACCGGCACGGCCGGTGCGGCCCACGCGGTGGATGTGCAGCTCGGCGTCGGGTGTGATGTCCACATTGACAACCGCTTCCAGGTCGGTGATGTCCAGCCCACGTGCGGCCACATCGGTGGCCACCAGCACCGGGCAACTGCGGTTGGCAAACTGGATCAGCACCTGGTCGCGGTCCCGCTGGTCCAAATCACCGTGCAAGGCCAGCGCGGTGATGCCCTGGGCGCCCAGCACCGCCACCAAATCCCGGCCCTGCGCCTTGGTATTGCAAAACGCCAGCGTGCGCTCGGGCCGGTAGTGGTTCAGCAGCAGGCCCACGGCGTGCAGGCGCTGGTCCTCCGTCACCTCGTAAAAGCGCTGGCGGATTGCCGTGGCGGTGGGCTGCTCGGTCAGCTTGACCTCTTGCGGGTTGCGCAAGAATTTTTTGCCGATCTGCGCGATGCCCTCGGGGTAGGTGGCCGAGAACAGCAGCGTTTGCCGGTTTTTTGGGCACTGCGCGGCGATTGCCGCGATGTCGTCCATGAAGCCCATGTCCAGCATGCGGTCGGCTTCGTCCAGCACCAGGCAGTTCAGTGCGGCCAGCAGCAAGCTGCCGCGCGCCAGGTGGTCGCTGATGCGGCCAGGTGTGCCTACCACGATGTGGGCGCCGTGCGCCAGGCTGTCCAGCTGGCTGCGGATCGGCGCACCACCACACAGTGTCAGCACCTTGATGTTGTCGGCAGCACGCGCCAGGCGGCGGATCTCTTGCGTCACCTGCTCGGCCAGCTCCCGCGTGGGGCACAGCACCAGCGCCTGGGTGTCGGGGCGTTTGCTGTCCAGCCGGGCCAACCTGGCAAGAAGGGCCAGCGCAAAGGCGGCGGTTTTGCCGCTGCCGGTCTGGGCCTGGGCGATCAGGTCCTGGCCGGCCAGGGCCAGCGGCAGGGCGGCGGCCTGGATCGGCGTCATCACCAGGTAGCCCAGCGTCTGCAGGTTGGCCAGCGTGGCAGGGCCTAGCGGCAGAGTGTCAAACGTGGGGGCGGCAACAGAGGCGGTCATGCACGATTGTCGGTGACGCCCCGCCGTCCAACAGGCGTGGGATGTGGCCAGCACGCCAGTCAGGCTAGAAGCGGCCAAGCCAGCTCACCAACCCCCGACTTCTGGAGCCGATCATGAAAAAAATTGCCCTCATCGCGCTGCACGGCATGGGCATCACCGCGCCCGACTACGTCAACGAGTTGTCGCAAGACCTGGCGCGCCGGCTGGGGCCGGCGTTTGATGCGCTGCACATCGGCGCGGTGTACTACAAAGGCCTGCTGCTGGCCAACGAGCAGCGGGTCTGGAACAGCCTGGGCCGCCAGGTGCGCTGGGACGGCCTGCGCCAGTTTTTGCTGTACGGCTTTGCCGATGCCGCCGGGCTGGAGAGCGCCAAGATGCTGCACGGCAGCGTCTACACCATGGCCCAGGCGCGTATTGCGCGTGAGCTGTACCTGGCGCGCCAGGCCATGGGCCATGACGGCCCGGTGGTGGTGCTGGCCCAATCGCTGGGCGGCCATGTGATGTCGTGTTATTTTTGGGACGCGCAGGGCGAGTTGTTGGGCGACAAGGCCAACGTCGGCATCTGGCAGGACATCCAGCAGTTCCGCCCCGAGATCTCGGGCGCCCAGCCACTCAGCGACGCCGACATCGGGTTTTTGCGGGGCAGCAGCATCAGCCATGTGCTGACCACCGGCTGCAACATCCCCATTTTTGTGGCGGCGCATGCGGTGCAGCAGATCTTGCCGATGCGGCCCAACAGCAGCTTCAAGTGGAGCAACTACTACGACAAGGACGACGTGCTGGGCTGGCCGCTGGCTGAGTTGTCAGAGCAATACCGCGCCGCCGTCACCGATGTGCCGGTGAATGCGGGTGGTGGCCTGTTTGGCTGGATCGCGCGCAGCTGGAACCCGCTGTCGCACTTGCAGTACTGGCGTGACGACGAGGTGCTGGACCCGCTGACCGACACCTTGCGGGGCTTGATCGACGGCGCTTGATCTCAGGGCGTGGGCTCAGTGCCCACCCCGCGGCATGGTGCCTTCAAGCTTGCAGATGATGCCCAGCATCACCTCGTCCGCCCCACCGCCGATGCTGGCCAGCCGGCTGTCGCGGTAACTCTGGCTGATCGGGTTGTCCCAGGTAAAACCCATGCCACCCCAGTACTGCAGGCAGCTGTCGGCCACCTCGCGCACCAGGCGGCCGCACTTCAGCTTGGCCATCGAGGCCAGCTTGGTCACGTCCTGGCCGCTCACGTACAAATCCACCGCGTGGTAGGTCAGGGCGCGCAGCGCGGCCACCTCGGTGCGCAGCTCGGCCAGGCGGAAATGCACCACCTGGTTGTCCAGAATGCTTTTGCCGAATGCTTTGCGCTCGCGGGTGTAGGCAATGGTCTGGTCAATCAGCAAATCCATGCTGCGCAGGGCGCCGGCGGCGGCAAACAGCCGCTCCTCCTGGAACTGCTGCATCTGGTAGGCAAACCCCAGGCCCTCTTGGCCGATCAGGTAGCGGCGCGGCACCCGCACGTTGACAAAAAACAGCTGGGCGGTGTCGGACGAGTTCATGCCCATCTTCTTGATCTTCTGCTTGCTGATACCCAGCGCGTCCATCGGCACGATGATCAGGCTTTTGTTTTTGTGCGGGCCGCCGCTGTCGCTGGTATTGGCCAGCAGGCAGCACCAGTCGGCTTGCAAGCCATTCGTGATCCACATCTTGCTGCCGTTGATCAGGTAGTCGGCACCGTCATGACTGGCGCGGGTTTTGAGGGCCGCCACGTCACTGCCGCCGCCCACCTCGCTGACGCCGATGCAGCCCACCATCTCACCGGCAATCGACGGCGCCAGCCACTGCTGGCGCAACTCATCGCTGCCAAAACGGGCCAGCGCGGGGGTGCACATATCCGTTTGCACGCCGATGCTCATGGGCACACCACCGCAGGTGCAAGCGCCCATGGCCTCGGCCATCACGGCGGAGTAGCTGAAGTCCAGCCCGGCGCCGCCAAACTGCTCGGGGTATTTGAGGCCCAGCAGGCCCAGCGCACCCAGTTTTTTCATCACCGCGTGGGCCGGGTAGGTCTCGGCCGCCTCCCAGGCCGGGACGTGCGGGTTCAACTCTTTTTCGACAAACTTGGTGACGGTGTCGGCCAGGGCGCGGTGTTCAGCGGTCAGTTGCATGGGGTCTCCAGCGGGGGTGTTGGCAGCAAAAGGGGGGTGTGGGGTCAGCGCAAGACTTGCGGCCGCACCGCGCGGTGGAAGCCCTCAAACGGCAGGCTGCGGTTGTGGTCAGCGGTCGGGAACACGGCATGGCCCAGTGAGGCACCACCGTCGATCTGCAGCGTCACGCCGGTGATGAAGGCCGCGCCGGGCGAGAGCAGAAACACGATGGCCGCGCTGACCTCGGCTTCTTCAGCCATGCGGCGCAGCGGCACGTGTTGTTTCAGGCCACGGATGTGGGTTTTCATGGCCTCGCCGTAGCTGTCCATGCCGCTGCTGGCAATCCAGCCCGGCGCCACCGCGTTGACCCGCACTCCGGCGTAAGCCCATTCATAGGCTGCGGTCTGGGTCAGGTTGCTCATGCCGGCGCGCGCCGCGCCGCTGTGGCCCATGGTGGGCATGCCGTTCTTGAAGTCGGCCGTCATGTTGACGATTGCCCCGCCGTGCTGCAAAAAACACTGGTTGAACAACTCACGCATCATCAAAAAGCCGCCGGTCAGGTTGTTGGCCACCACCGCGTCAAAGCCCTTTTTGCTGATGCTGGCCAGCGGCGCGGGGAACTGCCCCCCGGCGTTGTTGACCAGGCCGCTGATGGGGCCAGCTTGCAAGGCCTCGGCCACCCCGGCCCGGGCGGCGTCTTCATCGCGGATGTCAAACGCCAGCCAGCTGCACTTGCCACCGTCGGTGCTGATTTCATCGGCCACCGCCTGCAACTTGTCGGCCTTGCGGCCCGAGATCACCAGCTCGGCGCCCAGCGCGGCCAGCTCATGCGCCACGCAGCGGCCAATGCCCGAGCCGCCGCCCGTCACCCAAATCCGTTGGCCGGCAAACAGGCCGGGGTGGAATACGCTGCGGTAGCTGTTGCCGCTCATCGGGCATCCTTTTTGGGGTGAAGCGGAGCAGGGATTGGACGGGCGGTTGACGTTAACGTCAACCAAATCTGACCTAGGTAACTTCCCGGGTCAAACCCGTCCGCTTGCCGCCCGAGCATCGCGCCGCATGGCCGTGCTGCCCATCGGCCGATCCGACGATCCTGCGGCCCGGTTCTGCGCGGCCGATCCGCCGCAACACCCGGCCGCAACACCCGGCCGGCACCAACCAACCCGCCGTTAGGATGCGGCGCTGCCACTGCCGACCCGTACCCGCTGCCCACCCGCGCGGCCAGCCGTCCTGCCCTTGATGCACCTTGATCCAACCCCTGGCCCGCCCATCACCCGCGCTGCAGGCACCAGCCTGCTGCAGGCGCAGGGCCTGGCTTGCCGGCGCGGCCGGCGCTGGTTGTTCAAAGGCCTGAATCTGCAGTTGCAGCCCGGCAGCATCACCTGGCTGCGCGGCCGCAACGGCAGTGGCAAGACCAGCCTGCTGCGCATCCTGGCCGGGCTGTCCACCCCAGCCGATGGCACCGTGCTGCTGGCGGGCCAGCCGCCGACCCAGCGCGCCGGGGCGCTGCTGTACATCGGCCATGCCAACGCGCTGAAAGACGACCTGACCCTGGCCGAGGCGGTGATATTTCTGGCCCGCCTGCAAGGCCTGGACGACGCGCTTGCAAGGGCACTGGCGGCATTGCACCGCCTGGGCCTGGCCAACCGCCGCGACGCCCCGGTGCGCACCCTGTCACAAGGCCAGCGCCGGCGTGGTGCGCTGGCCCGGCTGGCGCTGGACGATCACCCGTGCTGCTGGGTCCTGGACGAGCCGTTTGATGCGCTGGACCAGGACAGCGTGGCCCTGCTGGCCGGCCTGATCACCGCCCACGCCGCACGCGGCGGCGCGGTGCTGATGACCAGCCACCAGGCGGTGGACCTGCCCGGCGCGCTGGAATTCGACCTGGAACCCTACCGCACAACATGAGCCCGCACGGCCGCCCACAAGGCGCATCCACCGCAGTGCGCAGCACAAAGGTTCTCCAGTGAGCCACCTGCTGCTCACCGTGGCCAGGCGTGACCTGCTGCTGGCCGGCCGGCGCCGCATCGAAGCACTGCTGCCGCTGGGCTTTTTTATCGTCGCTGCGGGGCTGTTCCCCATCGGCGTGGGGCCTGAGCCACAAACCCTGCGCCAGATCGCCCCGGGGGTGGTGTGGGTCTGCGCGCTGCTGGCCGCGATGTTGTCGGTCACCCAGATGTTTGCCAGTGACCACCAGGATGGATCACTGGAGCAACTGCTGCTGGCGCCGGGTGCGCTGGTGGCCATCGTGGGTGGCAAGGTGCTGGCGCATTGGCTCAGCGCAGGCCTGCCGCTGGTGCTGGCCGCGCCGCTGATCGGCCTGCTGTTTGGCATGCAGGCCAGCGCCATCAGCACCCTGACACTGACGCTGCTGCTGGGCACGCCCATCCTCAGCCTGCTGGGCGCGGTGGGTGCGGCGCTCACGCTGGGCCTGCGCAGCGGCGCGGCGTTGGTGTTTTTGCTGGTGCTGCCGCTCACCGTGCCGGCGCTGATTTTTGGCACCGGCGCGGTGGTGGCGGTGGACGCCGGCCTGCCGGCCCAGGCGCATTTGTCACTGCTGGGCGCCTTGTTGATCCTCACCCTGCTGGGCGCACCACCGGCCACCGCCGCCGCACTGCGCATCGCGCTGGATTGAGCAGTGGCAGGCGGGCCGCCGTGTCTTGCGACAATCCGGGTTGACCTGATACCCGCTGATGCCGCCCACCTTCACCACCTACGCCGCGCCATCGCGTTTCTACGCGCTGGCTGGCACGTTGATCCCCTGGTTCTGGGCGCTTGCGCTGCTCAGCGGCGCGGCCGGCCTGTACACCGGTTTTGCCATCGCGCCAACCGATTTTCAACAGGGTGACGCCTACCGCATCATCTTCATCCACGTGCCTGCGGCCTGGATGTCGATGCTGATCTACCTGGTGATGGCCTTTTGGGCCGCGTGGGGCTGGATGCTGAACGCCCGCATGGCGGCGATGTATGCCCGCGCCCTGGCGCCCACCGGCGCGCTGTTCACCGTCATCGCACTGTGGACGGGTGCGCTGTGGGGCAAGCCCACCTGGGGCACCTGGTGGGTGTGGGACGCCCGGTTGACGTCTGAGTTCATCCTGCTGCTGATGTACGGCGGCTACATCGCCCTCACCGAAGCCATTGACGACCCCAAACGCGCTGCCAACGCCGGCGCGTTGCTGGCCCTGGTGGGCGCGGTCAACGTGCCCATCATTTATTTTTCAGTGCGCTGGTGGAACACTTTGCACCAGGGCTCATCCATCAGCATGACGGCCGCACCCAAGATGGCCAGCACCATGCTCACAGCCATGCTGCTGATGACGCTGTGCTTCTGGGCCTACAGCGTTGCCGTTGTTTTTGCCCGCGCCAGGGCACTGGTGCTGGAGCAGGAATCCGACACCGACTGGGTCAAGGCCCTGACCTCTGCGCGCACCGCACACGGCTGATTTTTTTGATGGACACGGTATGAACTGGCAATCCCTGGATCAATTCCTGCACATGGGCGGTTATGGCCTGTACGTGTGGGGCGCATATGGCGTCACGCTGCTGGTGCTGCTGGCCGAGGTGCTGGCCGTGCGCCGCCGCCAGCGGCTGGCGTTTGCCAGCGCCCGCGCTGAAGCGCTGCACGGGGCCGCAGCATGAAGCCGCGCCACAAAAGTGCGGCCATCGTGCTGGGAGTGTTGTCGGCCGTGGGCGTGGCGGTGGCGCTGGTGCTCAACGCCTTCAACAGCAACCTGGTGTTTTTCTACACCCCGGCGCAGATCGTGTCCAACGAGGCACCGCAGGGCCGCACCTTCCGCGTGGGCGGGCTGGTGCAGGCCGGCAGTGTGGTGCGTGATGGCGTCACCGTGCGCTTCAAGGTCACCGACACCATCCAGACTGTGCCGGTGCGTTTTGAGGGTGTGCTGCCCGATTTGTTCAAAGAGGGCAAAGGTGTGGTGGCGCAAGGCCAACTGGGCAGTGACGGCGTATTTGCCGCCCGCGAGGTGCTGGCCAAACACGACGAAAACTACATGCCGCCCGAAGCCGCCGACGCGCTGCAACGGGCCGACAAGATGCGCGCCAAGATGGGCGGCACGCTGGCCGCACCGTCAACCGGAAGCCAAAAATGATCCCAGAACTGGGCCACCTGATCCTGATCCTGGCGCTGGCCACTGCGCTGGTGCAAGGCGTGTTGCCGCTGCTCGGCGCGCAAATCGGCCGCGCTGACTGGATGGCGCTGGGCCGGCCCACCGCCTACCTGCAACTGCTGCTGGTGGCGCTGTCGTTTGTCTGCCTCACCGCATCCTTTGTGCAGCATGATTTTTCGGTGCTGTATGTGGCGTCCAACTCCAATTCGGGCCTGCCGTTGCAATACCGCATGGCCGCGGTGTGGGGCGGGCATGAGGGCTCGTTGCTGCTGTGGGTGTTGATGTTGTGTCTGTGGACAGCCGCCGTCGCGCGCTTCTCGCGTAGCCTACCGACCGTGTTTGTGGCGCGCATCCTGGCCGTGCTGGGCCTGGTCTCGGCGGGTTTCCTGTTGTTCATGCTGGTCACGTCCAACCCGTTTGATCGCCTGATCCCGGCCGCCGCCGACGGCCGCGACCTGAACCCGCTGCTGCAAGACCCCGGCATGGTCATCCACCCGCCCATGCTCTACATGGGCTATGTCGGCTTCTCGGTGGCGTTTGCGTTTGCCATTGCCGCGCTGATCGGCGGCAACCTGGACGCCACCTGGGCGCGCTGGACCCGGCCCTGGACATCCGCCGCCTGGGTCTTTTTGACCTTCGGCATCGGTCTGGGCAGCTGGTGGGCCTACAACGAGTTGGGCTGGGGCGGTTGGTGGTTTTGGGACCCGGTTGAAAACGCGTCCTTCATGCCCTGGCTGGTGGGCACCGCGCTGATCCACTCGCTGGCCGTCACAGAGAAACGCGGTGGCTTCAAGGTCTGGACCGTGCTGCTGGCCATCCTGGCGTTTTCGCTCTCGCTGCTGGGCACGTTTTTGGTCCGCTCGGGGGTGTTGTCGTCGGTGCATGCGTTTGCCACTGACCCACGCCGCGGCCTGTTCATCCTGGTCTTTTTGGTGATCGTGATCGGCGCGTCGCTGCTGCTGTATGCCTGGCGCGCGCCCAGCGTGGGCCTGGGCCAGCGCTTCGGCCTGTTCAGCAAGGAGAGCATGCTGCTGGTCAACAACATGCTGCTGGCCGTGGCCTGCGCTGGTGTGCTGCTGGGCACGCTGTACCCGCTGTTTTTGGACGCGGTGGGCGGCGGCAAGATCTCGGTCGGCCCGCCGTACTTCGACACCGTGTTCACGCTGATGATGGCGCCGCTGCTGCTGGCCATGGGCATCGGGCCGATGATGCGCTGGAAGCAGGACGACGCCGGCAGCCTGGCGCGCAGGCTGCGCGCTGCGTTTGTGCTGGCCATCGTGGCCGCACTGGCCACCGGCTGGCGGATGGGCCGCATCAGCCCGGCCACCACCGGCGGGCTGTTTTTGGCCTACTGGATCGTGTTCACCATCGCCACCGATCTGGTGGAGCGCCTGCGCCCCAAGCGCGGCCTGGGCGGCAGCGTGCTGGGCCGCGCCCGGCTGCTGCCGCGCGCCATGATCGGCATGATGATTGCGCATGCCGGGGTGGCGGTATTTGCGCTGGGTGTGGCCATGGTCAAGACCTACGAGACCGAGCGCGACGTGAAGATGGGGCCTGATACCACCACCAGCGTGGCGGGTTACCAGTTCCGCATGCTGTCCATCAAGCCGGTGCAGGGCGCCAACTACCAGGCCGCGCAAGGCCTGATCGAGGTCAGCAAGGGCGGCACGCTGGTCGCCACGCTGTACCCTGAAAAGCGCGTCTACAAAGTGCAGAGCAACCCGATGACCGAAGCCGCCGTGGACAGCAACCTGCTGCGTGATTTGTATGTGTCGATGGGCGAGCAATTGCCCACCGGGGAGTGGGTCGTGCGGGTGCAGCACAAGCCTTTCATCGCCTGGATCTGGGGCGGTTGCCTGATCATGATGCTGGGCGGCATCGTGGCGGCCAGTGACCGGCGCTACCGCGCACGCGCCACACGCAGCGCGGCGCTGCCGGCGGGGGTTGGGGCCGGGGTTGGGGCAGGCACGGGGGCAGGGCAATGAAGCGATTCCTGCTGCCGCTGGGCCTGTTTCTGGTGCTGGCCGCCTTCCTGGCCGTGGGCCTGCGGCTGGACCCGCGTGAAGTGCCGTCGCCGCTGATCGGCAAGCCCGCGCCGGCTTTCCAGGCCACAGCACTCGCCCGGCCCGAGGCCACCCTCAAGCGCGACGATCTGCTGGGCAAGGTGTGGGTGCTCAATGTCTGGGCGTCATGGTGTGGTGCCTGCCGGGATGAACACCCGGTGCTGGTCGGCTTTGCCAAAAAAGGCCTGGTGCCCATCTACGGCCTCAACTACAAAGACCAGCGTGCTGAGGCCTCAAGCTGGCTGCAGCGCTTTGGCAACCCCTACACCGATTCGCTGTTTGACCCGGACGGCCGCATCGGCATCGACTACGGCGTCTACGGTGTGCCCGAGACTTTTGTAATCGACCGCGCCGGTGTCATCCGCTACAAACACATCGGCCCCATCACGCCCGAGGTGCTGCGCGACAAACTGGAGCCGCTGCTGCGGATGCTCAATGCGTGAGCGGCTGCTGTCGGGCCTGTGCAGGCTGCTGCTGCTGTGCGGCGTGTTGGCCGTCGGCCTGGCCACCCAGGCCACCGAGGCACCGCCCGTTGCCCAAGACCCGGCAATAGAGGCCCGCATGATGCTGCTGGCCGCAGAACTGCGCTGTCTGGTGTGCCAGAACCAGACCATTGCCGATTCACATTCCGGCCTGGCCGATGACCTGCGCCGCCAGATCCGCGAGATGCTGGCCAAGGGCCAGACCGACGACCAGATCCGCGACTACATGACCCAGCGCTACGGCGATTTTGTGCTCTACAACCCGCCTTTCAAGGCCAGCACCGCACTGCTGTGGGTAGGGCCGGCGCTGCTGATGGCGGGCGCCCTGGGCACGCTGTTTGTGGTGCTGCGCCGCCGCCAGCGCCTGGGCGCTGATGCGTTTGACCCCGACACGCCCGGAGACGACGACCCGCGATGAGCCGCCTTGATACCTTGAAGGGCCAACTCGCCCAGTTGGATGACTTGGTGCGCAGCGGCGTGTTGACAGGTGATGCGGCGCACCAGGCGCGTGACAAGTTGGAAGCTGAGGTGCTGGCCGCCGTGGCGCCAGCAGTCGGCACGGTTGGCACGGTTGGCACGGTTGGCACGGCTGCTGCCGCAACCGCAGGCGCCGCGCCGGTGCAGCCCGACAACACCGGCCCATCACGCCGGTTGGTGCTGGGCTTGGTGGTGTTTGTGCTGGCCTTTGGCGCTGCAGGTTATGCCTGGCTGGGCAACCCTGCGGCCTTGGCCGTGGCGCCTGGACAAACCGGTACAACAGCCGCCGCAGGCACTGAGCAGGCGCCCGACCGGACCCAGTTCGAGGCCATGACCGCACGCCTGGCCGAGCGCCTCAAGGCCAAGCCGGACGACGCTGAAGGCTGGTCCATGTTGGGCCGCTCGTACTGCGTGCTGGATCAATTCCCACAGGCGCTGGAGGCGTTCAAGCAGGTCATCATGCTGCGCCCGCAAGACGCGCAAGGTTATGCCGACATGGCCGACGCACTGGGTATGGCCAGTGGCCGCAAGCTGGGCGCCGAATCCGAAAAATTGCTGGCCAAGGCGCTGCAACTGGACCCGGATAACGTCAAGGCCCTGGCGCTGCTGGGCACCCTGGCGCTGGACCGGGGTGATGCTGCCGGCGCCACCAAACAGTGGGAACACGCACTGCGCAAGACCGAGCCCGGCAGCGAGATGGCCAGCCGTTTGCGCAGCGGCATTGATGACGCGCGCCAGCGTGCCGGCTTGCCTGCATTGCCTGCACTTGCGGCAGCACCGGCAGCAACGCCCAGCATGGCGGCTGCACCTGCAGCATCTCCCGCAGCGTCGGCTGCCGGAGGCACCGTGCAAGTGCACATCAGCCTGGCCCCGGCACTGGCCGCCAAGGCCGCGCCAGCCGACACGTTGTTCATCTTTGCCCGTGCCGTGCAGGGCCAAGGCGCCAAAGCCCCACTGGCCATCCAGCGCCGTCAGGTCAAGGATTTGCCACTCACCCTGACACTGGACGATTCCATGGCCATGAGCCCGGCGCTGCGCCTGTCGGGCGTCAGCCAGGTGGTGGTGGGGGCGCGCATCAGCAAGAGTGGCAACGCCATGCCGCAGCCGGGTGATCTGCAAGGCCTGACACCCACTGTCGCGGTGGGCGCGAGTGGCCTGCAATTGCAGATCAACCAGACCCTGCCTTGATCGATTGCTGTCGTGATGGTCCGACAACCGAAGGAGCCACCGTGAGCCAAGCCAAGCTGCCGTCCACCTGTGATCTGTGTGATGTGTACAAGCTCGACACCAGCGGCGCCTTCCGCGTGCTGCCAGCCGTGTTCAAGGCCTTCGGCGCGCGGGCCGCATTTGCCGGGCTGGTCAGCACCGTCAAATGCCATGAGGACAACACCTCGGTCAAAGCGGCGGTTGAATCCCCCGGCCACGGCCGCGTGCTGGTGGTGGACGGTGGTGGATCATTGCGCCACGCGCTGGTGGGCGGCAACCTGGCTGCGGCTGCCGCCCGCAACGGCTGGGTCGGCCTGGTGGTGGATGGCTGTGTGCGTGACGTGGCAGAGCTGAACGCCACCCCCATCGGTATCCGCGCATTGGCCTTGCTGCCACTGCCCACCGAGCGCCGCCACGTCGGCCTGGTGGACGTGCCGGTGCAGGTGCAGGGCGTGGCGGTGCGGCCGGGTGAGTGGCTGCTGGCAGACGCCGACGGCATCGTGGTGATGAAGACGGCGCCCACGCCATGAGCACTTCGGTGTTCAAGGCCAAACCGGCCGCACATCCCGAAGCCCCGCCGGACAGCCTGGCCCGCACCGCCGCCCGCTGCCGCAAGCGTGTCACACAGCGCGCCCTGTTTGCGGCCGGCGTGGCCATGGTGCCGGTGCCCGGGGTGGACTTGATCACCGATGTGGGCCTGCTGCTCAGGCTGCTGCCCGAGATCACCACCGCCTTCGGCCTCAGCCCGGCCCAGGTGGAGCAATTGGCGCCTGAGCGCAGGGTGGTGGTCTACAAAGCCATCTCGGCCGGTGGCAGCATGGTGCTGGGCCGGCTGGTCACGCGTGAGCTGGTGATGGCCGTGCTCAAGACCGTGGGGGTGCGCCTGAGCACCCAGCAAGCGGCCAAATTCTTGCCGGTTGCCGGGCAGGTGGTGTCGGCGGCGCTCACCTTCTCGGCCCTGCGCTACGTGTGTGAACAGCACATCCGCCAGTGTGAGGCGGTGGCCCGCCAACTGCTGTTGCCAGCCCGCTGAACCGGCACTGCGCAAACCGCAGGCTAGAATGCGAGGCTTCGGGGCGTAGCGCAGTCTGGTAGCGCATCTGGTTTGGGACCAGAGGGTCGTAGGTTCGAATCCTATCGCCCCGACCATTTTCAAGTGCCGTGGCAGCCGTTTGTGGCTGTGCCGGCCGGCAGTGCCTCAGCAGCCGTTTGTGGGTGTTGCCAAATCAAGGTCTGGTGATCGTCGCACGGTCGCCAGGCCCTTTTTTCTTGCACCGCACGGCGGCCACGCCGGCCAACGCCAAGCCAGCCAGGCGCAGGCTGGTGGGCCCTGACACCACCCTGACCAGCGGTGTGCGCTCAAACAGCACAACATCGTGCGGGCTGGCGCGGTACAGCCGCGCCGCGGTGACCACTGGCTGTAGGTGTAGCGCGTGTTCCAGGCAAAGCAGTGGTAGACGTCGGTGCAGTAGGTCAGAAACGAGCTGGTCACGCCGCCCTGGGTGATCTGGCCGGTGAACTCTGCCGCGCCCACCCAACCGGTCTTGGACGTGTCCACCGCGCCGTAGCCCAGCGCAACACCGCTCAGGCGAAGCGCGACATCGGACCCACCCCCGGTCAACAGGCCGGCCTGTGCCGAGGCGCTCGGCAGGGACGGTGATCAATACCAGCACCGGGCGGGTGCGCATGGGCAGGCCTGTGGTCAGCGGGATGGGGCCGGGCGGTATGCCAGGGTGAGCAGGGCAACAACGCCCTTGCCATCGGCTCGTCAGCGCGGCGGTTGCCGGCTGCACCCTGCCTGGCAGCAAGCGGGCTTTGTCCGTGACACGCTGCGCGCCCGGTGCCAGCGCTGGTGCGCGGCTGGCCTGCCCGGCGAGGATCGAACTCACAACCTGCTGCTTAGAAGGCAGCTGCTCTATCCAATTGAGCTACGGGCAGAAATCTGAGTGCGGATTCTAGGAGCCGGTCGGGCTTGGGGAACGTCGGCTGCGAAACGGCCTCAGCGGTCCATTTTTTACCGGCTTTTTGTCCCATAGTTGAACTATGGGCCTGCAAATCCGGCAAACACTGTCCTCGCTGGGGCCGTTTCTCGCTATCGACGCCCCAAGTCCGACAGGCTCCTAGGTGGGGGTCTGCCCCACCCCGCAGCCCGGGCGGCGGGCGCCGGCCGGTGCGCTGTGAGAATGCCGGCATCTCCGACCACGCCCACCACCGCCACGCCATGCCCACACCCCGTCCCAGCGTGCCTGCCCTGCCCGGCGCGGTTTTGGTGATGGGCGCTGGCAGCATCGGCTGCTGGCTGGGTGGCCGGCTGCAGGCGGCTGGTGCGCTGGTGCATTTTGTCGGCCGGCCGCGCATGCTGGCCGCACTGGCCCAGCATGGCCTGACCCTGACCGACCGCGACAAAGGCCGCGCCGTGCTGCCGGCCGACGCCCTGCGCCTGCATGCCAGCGTGCCGGGCGACCTGGGCAGCGCGCCGCTGCTGGTGCTGCTGTGCGTGAAAAGTGGCGCCACCCAGGCTGCTGCGCTGGAGCTGGCCGCCCATCTGCCCACCGGCACACTGGTGTTGTCGATGCAAAACGGCCTGGCCAACGCGGCCACCGCGCAAGCCGCAGCGCCCCAGCTCACCGTGCTGCCGGCGATGGTGCCGTACAACGTGGCCGAGTTGGGCCCCGGCCACCTGCACCGGGGCAGCGCCGGCCAGTTGGCGGCGCAAGCGCACAGCCTGCTGCAGCCCTGGCTGGCCCTGCTGGCCAGCGCCGGCCTGGCGCTGGACCTGCATGCCGACCTGGCGCCGGTGCAGTGGGGCAAGCTGCTGCTCAACCTGAACAACTCGGTCAATGCGCTCAGCGGCCTGCCGCTGCGCGCCCAGTTGCTGGACCGTGACCTGCGCTGCTGCACCGCCGCGCTGGTGGCCGAGGCGCTGTCGGTGCTGCACCGCGCCAACATCCAGCCGGCGTCACTGGCGCCACTGCCGGCCAGCTGGCTGCCGTGGATGCTGCGCCTGCCCACACCGCTGTTCCGGTTGGTGGCCGCCCGCATGCTGCGCATTGATGCCCAGGCCCGGTCCAGCATGGCCGACGACCTGGCGCGTGGCCGCAGCACCGAGGTGGACGCGATCAACGGCGAGGTGATGCGCCTGGCCACCCGTGCCCGCACCCTGGCGCCGCGCAATGCCCGCATGGGCGAGCTGGTGCGGGCCTGGCCTGAGCACCGGCGCCCAGTCAAAGGCCGCCTGCTGCGCGAGGCGCTGGGGGTTTGAGGCAACGCTGACATCGGGGTGGTGCACGGCGCACCGCGCACCAGTCAACACCCGCTCAAGCGCCCGCCGACACCTCAAGCCGATGGCTGGCCCCGGCGTACTGGCCCAGCAGCCGCACCAGCACCGGCAAGGCTGCGTGCAATGCGGGCGCCAGGGTGTGCGGCGGGTTGATCACCACCAAACCACTGCCCAGCATGCCAAAACCCCGCGCATTGGGCAGGGCCAGCGTCAGCCGGGCATGCAGCCAGCCTTTTTTGGCTTGGGTGTCGGCCACGGCTTTCAGGCGTTGGGGCAATTGGGCGGCTTCACGCAAGTCCAGTTGCGGATACCAGACCAGGATCACGCCCTCGGCAAACCGGGTCAGCGCGTCGCGGCAGGCGGTGACCACCGCTGCGTAGTCGGTCTTGATCTCGTAGCTGGGGTCGATCAGCAGCACACCGCGCCGGCTGGGTGGTGGCAGTTGCGATTTGAGGCCGACAAAGCCATCGGCCTGCTGCACCTGCACCTGCTTGTCGCCGGCAAAGTGCTCGGCCAGCAGCGCGTGGTCGGTGGGGTGCAGCTCAAACAGGCGCAGCTGGTCTTGTGGCCGCATCAGATTGCGCGCAATGCACGGTGAGCCGGGGTATTGCGTCAAGTCATCGGCCGGGTTGAACAGGCGCAGCTGTGCCACGTAGTCGGCCAGCAGCGGTGGCAGGTCTGGTGCCTGCCACAGCCTGGCCATGCCTTGTTTGTACTCGGCGTGTTTTTGTGCCTGCTCACTGTGCAGCAGGTAGGCGCCGGCACCGGCGTGGCTGTCCACCAGGCGCCAGGCTTTGTCTTTGGCGTTCATGTGGCGCAGCACCGCTACCAGCAGGGCGTGCTTGAGCACATCGGCATGGTTGCCAGCGTGAAAGGCGTGTCGGTAAGCGAGCATGGGGCGGCATGGTGCCATGCCGTGTCGTGTTGACGGCCCGGCCACAGGTCGTGTTGACGGCGCGGCGGCACGCCGCTATGGTCCGCGCTCCATGTGCAATCACACCACACCGGTCCGCAGCTTGCGACGCCGCGCTCGACGCCAGCGTTGAGCGGGATCGTTGCTGACCGGCCTGTGCAAACCTTGCACCTGGCCCCCACCCAGGCCACGACACCCGTCGTGGCCTTTGTTTTTTGCGCAGCCGCGATGGGCTTCTGGCTTGGGATCACCCCCAAAGCCTGAGCCAACCCTGAAACGGAAACCCCATGTCTGCTGCCACTTCAAGCCCCTGCACAGCCCTGTGCCCACCTGCGCTGATGCACCTCGGGCCGCGCCCGGCCCAGGTGTTTGTGCGTGGCCAGGGCAGCTGGCTGTGGGACAGCACGGGCCAGCGCCACCTGGACCTGGTGCAAGGCTGGGCCGTCAACACGCTGGGCCACGCGCCGCCACAAGTCGCCAAAGCACTCAGCACACAGGCCGGCCGCTTGCTGCAGGCCGGGCCAGGCTTTTACAACGACCAGGCCCTGCTGTTGGCCCAACGGCTGGCCCAACTCAGCGGGTTGGACCGGGTCTTCATTGGCACCAGCGGCAGCGAGGCCAACGAGGCCGCCGTGAAGCTGGCGCGCAAGTTTGGCCAGGTGATGCGGGGCGGCGCCAGCACCATCCTGAGCTTCGAGAACAGCTTTCACGGCCGCAGCCTGGCCATGATGGCGGCCAGCGGCAAACCCGGGTTTGACCGCATCTTCAGCCCGGCCGTGCCGGGGTTTGTGAAGCTGCCGTTCAACAACATCGACGCGGTGCGGGCCGCCATCACACCCGATGTGGTGGCGGTGCTGGTCGAGCCCATCCAGGGTGAAGCCGGTGTGGTGGAGGCCAGCGCCAGCTTTCTGCCACAACTGCGTGCGCTGTGTGATGCCCACGGCCTGCTGCTGATCCTCGACGAGGTGCAGACCGGCATTGGCCGCTGCGGCAGCTTGTTTGCACACAGCCAGTGGGCTGTGACGCAAGCGCTGCAACCCGACATCCTGACCCTGGGCAAAGGGCTGGGCGGTGGGGTGCCCATCGGCGCCATGCTGGCGCGTGAAGCAGTGTGCTGTTTTGCGCCCGGCGACCAGGGTGGCACCTACCACGGCAACGCGCTGGCTTGCGCTGCCGCACTGGCGGTGCTGGATGCGGTGACGGCGCCGGGGTTCCTGGACGGCGTGCAGCAGCAAGGCGAGCGGCTGGCCGCCGGGCTGGCAACGCTGGCGGCGCGCCATGGCCTGGGCGGCGCGGCACCGGCTGTCAGCGGCCGTGGCCTGCTGCGTGCGCTGGCCTTGCCGCCCGGGCTGTCATCGGGCTTGCTGGCCGATGCCGCACGCCAAGGCCAGCCGGGTGGTGATGGGCTGCTGGTCAACCCGGCCCAGCCGCAGCGCCTGCGGCTGATGCCCGCGCTCAACATCAGCGCCGATGAGGTGGATCAAGCGCTGGATTTGCTGGATGCCAGCTTGCAGCATGTGACGGCGCCGGCGCATTGACCGGCCTGGGCGGACCAGCCAAACCGGGGGCGGCCCGGGCTGGCCGCTCACTCGCCCAGGTAAGCCGCCCGCACCTTCGGGTCATTCAGCAGCGCTTTGGCGTCACCGCTCATGGTCACCAGGCCCGACTCCATCACATAGCCCCGGTCAGCCAGGCTGAGTGCCCGGCTGGCGTTTTGCTCGACCAGCAAGATGGTGGTGCCGCGGCTGTGGATGTCAGCCACCACCTCAAAGATCTTGTCCACCATGATGGGCGACAGGCCCATCGACGGCTCGTCCAGCAGCAGCACCTTGGGCCGCGCCATCAGCGCCCGGCCCATGGCCAGCATCTGCTGCTCGCCACCGCTCATGGTGCCGGCCAGCTGGTCTGCCCGCTCTTTGAGGCGCGGGAAGATGGCAAACACCTTGGCGATGTCGGCTTGCACTTCGTCGTCGTCGCGCACGTAGGCGCCCATCAGCAGGTTCTCGGTGATGGTCATGCGGCTGAACACACCCCTGCCCTCGGGCACCATCACCAGGCCTTGTTTGACCAGATCCCAGGCACCCTGGCCCTTGATGGACTGGCCCATGAAGCGGATGTCGCCATCAGCGGCCGGCTGGGTGCCGGTGATGGCTTTGAGCGTGGTGGTCTTGCCGGCACCGTTGGCGCCGATCAGCGAGACCAGCTCACCCCGGCGTACTTCAAAGCTGGTGCCCTTGACGGCCTGGATGCCACCGTAGGCCACTTTGAGGCCGCTCACTTCCAGCAATATCTCGTTGTTGTTTGCCATGTTGGTCCCCGGCTCAATGCGCTTTGTGGCCAGCGCCGAGGTAAGCCTCGATCACCTTGTCGTTGCGCTGCACCTCATACGGCGTGCCCTCGGCAATCTGCTTGCCGTAGTCCAGCACGGTGACGCGGTCACACAGGCCCATCACCAGCTTCACGTCGTGTTCGATCAGCAGGATGGTGCGGCCGTCGTTGCGGATCTGGTCGATCAACGCACGCAGCACCACTTTTTCGGTCGCGTTCATGCCGGCGGCGGGCTCGTCCAGCGCAATCAGCTTGGGGTCGGTGGCCAGGGCGCGGGCAATCTCCAGCCGGCGCTGGTCACCGTAGCTCAGGGTGCGGGCCTTGAAATCGGCGTAGCGGCCGATGCCCACGTAGTCCAGCAACTCTTGCGCGCGGTGCGCAATCGCGGCCTCTTCGGCCTTGAAGCCTGGCGTGCGAAACACCGCGCCGATCAGGCCTGATTTGCTGCGCACATGGCGGCCCACCATCACGTTCTCAAGCGCCGTCATCTCGGCAAACAGGCGGATGTTTTGAAAGGTGCGGGCAATGCCGGCCTTGGCCACCTCATGCACCGCGGTGGGTTTGTAGGGCGCACCGCCCAGCTCAAAGCTGCCGGCATCAGGCGTGTACAGCCCGGTGATGACGTTGAAGAAGGTGGTCTTGCCGGCGCCATTTGGGCCGATCAGGCCGTAGATCTGGCCTACGGTGATGGTGATGCCCACGTCCGACAAAGCCTGCAGCCCGCCAAACCGTTTAGACACCCCACCCACCCGGAGAACGACTGTACTCATGGTCTTCTCCTGTCTTTAGTTCTTGACCGGCGACGGCGCAGCCTTGCCGTGCTCGGGCGACGGCCACAGGCCACGCGGGCGCATCAGCATGATGACGATCATGGCCAGCGCAATCATCAACTGGCGCAGTATTGCCGCGTCGATGCGGCCGTCAGTGAGGCGCTGCAAGTCCAGCTCACCGGCCACCCAGCGCAGCGCCTCAGGCAAGGCCGCCAGCAGCACCGCGCCCAGCACCACGCCGGGGATGTGGCCGATGCCGCCCAGCACCACCATGGCCACGACCATCACGCTCTCTTGCAGCGAGAACGATTCGGGCGAGACAAAACCCTGGAAGGTGGCAAACATCACCCCCGACACCCCGCCAAACGTGGCGCCCATGCCGAATGCGAGCAATTTCAAATTGCGGGTGTTGATGCCCATGGCCTTGGCGGCAATTTCGTCTTCCCGAATCGCCATCCAAGCGCGGCCGATGCGGCTTTGCTCCAACCGGTAGCAAATCACCACGCTGATCACCACCAGCAGCAAAAACAGGTAGTAGTACTTGGTGACGGACGAGACCTCCAGCCCGAACAAATCACCCGGCTTGCCCAGGTCGATGCCAAACATCTTGATGCTGTCGATCTGCTGCAAGCCCTTCGGGCCATTCGTGATGTTGACCGGCCGGTCCAGGTTGTTCATGAACACCCGCACGATCTCGCCAAAACCCAGCGTGACGATGGCCAGGTAATCGCCGCGTAATTTAAGCGTGGGCGCGCCCAGCATCAC
>JANPOW010000249.1:0-4517 GCA_031428185.1 Betaproteobacteria bacterium
GAGCTGCGGCCGTGGCTGGAGCCGTGGTAGGCCTGGCCTGCCCCATGTTGCCCAACACCGCCCCCAAACACCCGACTGCCACCCTCCCCCCGGCCAACCCAACCCACCCGCAGCGCGCCCATGCCGACAAGCACACCCACCTGCACACCCACCAGCGTCCCCGTCGAGTTCCAGTTCGACTTTGGCAGCCCCAACGCCTACTTCTGCCACAAGGTGATCCCGGCCATTGAAGCGCGCTGCGGCGTGCGCTTTGCTTACGTGCCGGTGCTGCTGGGTGGGCTGTTCAAGCTGGCCAACAACCGCTCGCCGATGGAGGCGTTTGCCGGCATCCCCAACAAGCAGGCCTATGACCGGCTGGAGGTCACGCGCTTCATCCAGAAGCACGGGCTGACGGCGTTCCGCGTCAACCCGCACTTTCCGGTCAACACCCTCAAGATCATGCGCGGCGCGGTGGCAGCACAAGCGCTGGGCTGCCTGGCGCCGTATGTGGACGCCGTGTACGCAGCACTGTGGGAGCAGCAGCGCAACATGGCCGACGACGGCCAGATTGCCGAGGTGCTGGCTGCGGCCGGGCTGGACGCGCAGGCCTTGCTGCAAAAAGCGCAAGACCCGGTGGTCAAGGCCGCACTGCTGGCCAATACCGAGCAGGCGCATGCGCGGGGCGCGTTTGGCTCACCCACCTTTTTTGTCGGCGACGCCATCTACTTTGGCAAAGACCGGCTGCGCGATGTGGAAGACGCCATCGTGCAGGCCCAGGCGCGCTGAGGGCGCAAGCGCAAGCCTCAGCGGTAGGCTTCGATCTCGGTCTGGCGCCCGCTCAGCACATCAAACAGCGCCACGCAGCGCGCCAGGTTGGACAGGCGGTGCTGCTCGGCACGGCCCATGCGCAGGTGGCGCTGGCCCAGCAGGCTGCGGTAGCCCCAGCGGCCGGCGCCCAGGCGCTCGATGCTGACGGCCCACTGGGTCTCGCGTGCGGCCACCAGCAACAGGCCAAACATGCGCATGTCACTCAGATTTTCAACCTGCAGCGTGAAGCTCTCGGTCGTGGCGCTGGCCAGCCGCATGCTGTAGGGCGCCAGTTGGGACGAGCGGTTGTCGCTGTGCACAAACACCATCTCGCTGCCGCTGCGCAGTTCAGCCGGGCTGAAGTCGGCGCGGGGTTTGGTGCTGCCGGCGCTGTCCACCGCAAATGCCTCGCGAAACAACACCAGCCGCTTCTGGTCGGTGAACGACCAGTAGCTGGCGCCCTTCAGGGCCGACACCGCGGCGCAGCGCGCCAGCAAGGTGTCCAGGTCACCCGGGGCGTTGAAGCTGGCGGTGACGCGCACCTGCAACTCAAAATCGCGCCCCCGCAGGGCGCTGCAATCGGGCAATGGGCCGTCGTGCCGGCCGCCCTGCAGCCACGATTGCACCAGTGCCGGTTTGTCGGCTGCCGGGTAGGCGGGCGGGGCGGCACTGCCGCAGACGCTGGCCGGCTCAGCGGCGGCACGGCACGCTGGGTGGGCTAGCGCCAGCAACGGTGTCAAACACTGCAGCAGGTGACGGCGTGAACATTGGCTCATTGGGGTACCTTCGCGCTGCGCGCTGCGGTGCAAGCGCCTTCGGGCGGCCGGGCGGCGCTCATGCGGGTGCTGTGCATGGTGCTGTGCCTGGTGCTGTGCCGGGTCTGGCCGCCGGCTCAAGCGCCGGCCAGCGCCACTTGCTGCTCGATCGCCAGCGCCGCGCCACTGAGCGCGACCAGGGTGTCGGTGATCAACGCGGTGGGGATGGCGGCCAGGTAGCCGGCAAAGCGGCCCTTGGCCTCAAACCGTGCGCGGAAGGCCGACGCAAAAAAGCGCGCCGCAAAGCGCGGCACGATGCCGCCGCCGATGAACAGCCCACCGCGCGCGCCCAGCGTGAGCGCCACATTGCCGGCAAAACCACCCAGCAGCGCGCAGAACAGGTCCAGCGTCTGGCTGCACAGCGGGTCGCTGCCGTCCTCCGCGCTGGCCACGATTTGCGCCGTGGTCAGCGCGGCGGGTCTGCCGCCCTGCACCTGGCCCAGCGCCTGGTGCAGCAGCGGCAGGCCGATGCCAGACAACAAACGCTCGGCCGAGACGTGGGCAAACTGGTGCCGCACAGCCGCCAGCACGGCGCTTTCCAGACCGTCCGCCGGGGCCAGCGTGGCGTGACCACCTTCACCGGCCAAGGCCACCCAGCCGCTGCGTGTAGCCATCACCGCGCCCACGCCCAAGCCAGTGCCGGGGCCCACCACAGCCAGCAGCCGGCCGGGTGTGTCGACCTCGGCCTGCGGCACGGCCGGCAGTGGGTGGCGCTGCAACTGCGCCGTGCCCAGCCGGGGCAGGGACAGCGCCAGGGCCTCAAAGTCATTGAGCATCTGCAGCCCGTCCAGGCCCAGCGTGGCCTGTACCGCTGTGCGTGAAAAATCCCAATGGCTGTTGGTGAAGGTGATGCGGTCGCTGCCCACTGCGGTGGCCACCGCAAAGGCGGCCTGGCGTGGCGCCCGGACGGCTTGGCCGCTGCGGCTGGCCAGCCAGGCCAGATAGGCCTGGGCCGCCTCGGCCGGGCCGGCAAAGTCAGGCACGGACAGCTTTTGCACCTGGCTGACCGCAGCGCCGGCGCTGGTTATCCAGCCAAAGCGGGCATTGGTGCCGCCAATGTCGGCCACCAGACGCGGAAAGCTGTTGTCGCGGCCCGCCGTGTCGGGGCCGCCAGGGCGGGTGGAGTGAGCAGACGGCGTGACCACGGTGTTGCGATTGTGCAATACCGGTTTTGGCCCGCCGGCTGCGCCCGCAGCCTGCCCGCGTGGCTGGTGCATCGGCGGCTGGATCAGCCGCGGGTTCGGCGGCAGGGTCGGCGGTAGGCCACGCAACCGCCGCAAGGCCAGTCAGCAGCGTCAGAGCTGGCCCTGCGCACGCAGCCTGGCCAACTTGCCGGCGTAGCGCTGCCGGTCCTCGGCACTGCCACTGTTGCCCAGCGCACGCTGCAGCGCCAGTTGCGCGGCGGCCCGGTCACCCAGCCGGGCATGG
Source organism: Betaproteobacteria bacterium (assembly GCA_031428185.1). Classification (GTDB taxonomy): domain Bacteria; phylum Pseudomonadota; class Gammaproteobacteria; order Burkholderiales; family Burkholderiaceae_C; genus Pseudaquabacterium. Next base: position 3,030 of record JANPOW010000249.1, read on the forward strand.
GCCAGCGCCAGGCGCCCCTGCACCTCGGCCGACTCACCGCTGAGGCGCAACTCGGTGGCGTAAAAGGCCAGCGCCTCGGCCACCGCGCCACGCAGCAGCGCCGCGTCACCCAGTTGCAGGTGCTGGAACGGCGCCACCGGCTCAAGCTGGCGCCGCCGCGTGTCCCACTGGGCGGCCTCGGCGCTGCGGCCCTGGGCCAGCAGCACCTGCGTCAGGTTGACGATGGCCGCCAGCTGCTGGGCATCCCGCGCCAGCAGCTGCTCAAACGCGGCTGCCGCCTCTGCCAGGTGGCCGGTGCGCTGGTAGACCACGCCCAGGGTGTTGAAAGCCGGCCAGAAGCCCGGGTCCTGGCGCAGCGATTCACGCACCCAGGCATAGGCCTGGCTGGGCTGTTGTTGCACCAAGGCCTCGGCAGCGCGGTTGTTCATGAACATGGCCAGCACGGTGGCCTGGCTGATGGGCCGGGTGCGCAGGCCACGCAGGTCGTCGGGGGGCGCAAAGTCCACCTGCAAGCGCTGGTTGTCCACGCCGCTCATCGCCTGCCAGCCCGCTGCGCTGGCGGCTGGCCCCAGCACCAGATTGACATGGCCGCTGCGCAGGGTGATGTCACCGCTGCGGCTGAACACGTCGTCGATGCGGGCGCTTTGGAAGCTGACCTCCAGCCCGAGCGCCTGCGCAAGCGCCGCCGTCATCAGCACCAGCGACAGGCAGTTGCCCGAGCGGTCGGCAAAGGCTTGCGCTGCGGTGCGGGTGTAGGCGGCGTCGTACTGCAGTTGCAGGCCGCTGCGTTTGTAAAGCAGGTCAGTCAGGCTGCGCGGCTGGTTGCGGCGCAGCGTGCCGCTGGCCAATTGCTGATCCAGGTAGGCGCGCATGTCGGTGTCCAGCGCCAGCGCCTGCTCGGCCTGCGCCGGGCGGGGTGGATGTCCGAACAGCGCGTCATGCAACAGCGGGGCCACCGGCGGCGGGCTGACGCTGGTGCAGCCGCCCAGCACACCCGCCGCCACCAGGCCAGCCAGCAGCAGCGCCCGCAAGGGCTGGCGGCCAGGGCGCCGACCGGTGTGCAACAAGGCCAGCAGCGCGGTGGTCATGGCGGGCTCCTGCACCCGTGGGGTGCTGGGCGCCAGCTTACGCCGGCGGTGCCCGCCGTGGTGGGTTGCGGCCTGGGCTTAGCGCCGGCCGCCGCGCCCACCCGGCGGCCGTGCACCACCGGGCCGGCCGGTGCGGGCCTGCCACAGCGGGCGGCGCGCGCGCAGTTGGCCGGCGATGCCGTCGTACAACTGTTCACGCAGCGCCACCACCGCGTCCAGGTGGCCAAACACGCCCGGGAAACGCTGGTCCAGCCACAGCCACAGGGTGCAGGCGCGCAGCGCTTGCTCCATGCGGTCCAGCCGGCTGTGCTCGTCCACGTCAAACAAAAAGCTGGGCTCACCAGCCTGGCCGTCCCAGGCATGGTGCTCGGTCCAGCCCAAAAACTGCTGCATCAGCTGG
>JANPOW010000250.1:0-23890 GCA_031428185.1 Betaproteobacteria bacterium
TGCTGCGCGGGTATCAAAAATGCCGGTGATGCCACACATGGTTGTTCAATGCCTTTGTTTTGCAGCCGCCAGCTGGCTGTCATACACCTGCTGGTAAGCAGCCACCATGGCCTGCAAGCTGTACCGCGCGTCCACCGCTGCCCGCCCGGCCTGGCCCATTTGTTGAGCGGCTGGCCTGTCGTGGTGCAAGCGCACGATGGCGTTGGCCAGGGCCTGCACATCGTCGGACAGAAACAGCAGCCCAGACTGCCCATCCCGCACCAACTCACCATTGCCCCCCACCGCCGACGCAATCACCGGCAGGCCAGAGGCCATCGCTTCCAGAATGGTATTGGATATTCCCTCGGCCAAAGACGGCAGCACGAAGCAACTCAGGGCCCGCATGACATCTGCCACGTCAGCCCGCTCACCGGGCAGCCAGGCAAGCGCCTGCGCGCCAGCGGCTTGCAGGATGGCGTTGCATTCAGCACGCAACGGGCCGTCACCCACCAACACCAGGCGGGCCTGCGCCCGCAGCGCTGGTGCCTGCTGCAGGGCCAGCACAAAGGCACGCGCCAGCAGGGTCTGGTGTTTGACACCCTGCATGCGCCCCACCGTGCCCACCAGCCAATGCGCGGCCGCATCGAACGGGCAGCCGGCCAGCGGCGCCGGCCCGCTGCTTGCAGCCCTAAAAACATCCCCATCCACACCGTTGTAGATCTGGCTGATGCGGCGCGGTGCAATGCCAACGCGGCCGGCCAGGTAGTGCTCCAGGTCGCGCGACAGTGCGATGTAGCGGTGCACAAACGGCGAATACAGCCGCCGTATCCATTGCATGCGGCGGTTGTTGCCGTCCAGGTCGTCCAGCTCACGCCCGTGCTCACCGTGGATGCGCACCGGCACACCGGCCCAGGCGGCGACAGGCTGCATCTCCAGTGGCCCCAGGTTGCGGGTGTGCACGATGGCCGGCTGCATTTGCCGTATCACCCGTGCCACAGCGCCATAGGCGCCAATGCCGCTGCCTGGCGGCTTGTGCATCGAGACAAACCCAACATCGTCGCGTTTGATGCGGCGGCGGAATTCGGTGACCTCTCTCAGCGCCAGGACAGCGTGACGGTAAGCAGCGGCAGGCATCCGGTTGATGAGATTGACAACACCGTTCTCCAAACCGCCGGTGTCAAAACGAAAGACGATGTGCAGCACCAGTGGCCGGCTGTCTCGGGCGGGCGACTGATGTACCTCGGCAGTATCGGTTTTCAAGCGTGATGGCCCGGCGTCAAAGAATACGCTCGATGAAATAGCGCGGGCGGCGCTTGGTTTCCATGTAGATCTTGGAAACATATTCACCCAGGATGCCGATGCTGAGCAACTGGATGCCACCAAGCAAATAAATTGGAATCACCGACGACGCCCAACCGGGAATCACCGTACCCATGAAAAGCCGGCCGTAGAAGACATAAGCTGTCATTACAAAACTGAAGATCGAAACCAGAATCCCGAGTGCCGTGATCAGCCGCAGCGGCACCACGCTGAATGACGTGATGCCGCTGACCGCAAACGCCAGCATCTTTTTGAACGGATACTTGGATTCTCCGGCAAACCGCTCGGCACGATCATACAAAACCGACGTGGTCTTGAATCCGATCAACGGCACAATGCCACGCAGAAACAGGTTGACCTCGTCGTACTGGCGCAGTGCCTCAATGCTGCGCCGGCCCATCAACCGGAAATCGGCATGGTTATAGACCAGGTCCACCCCCATGCGCTTCATCAGGCGGTAATAGAGCTGCGCGGTTTCGCGTTTGAAGGCGGTATCGGCAGCACGGGATTGGCGCACGCCATAGACGATTTCAGACCCGGCCACAAAGGCGTGCACCATCGCTTCGATGACATTGACGTCGTCTTGCAGATCAGCGTCGATGCTGACGATGGCGTCGCCCTCAGCCGACATCAAGCCAGCCAGCAGGGCATTCTGGTGGCCGCGGTTTTGCGACAACTTGACACCGTGTACCCGCGGGTCGCCCAGGGTGAGGCCTTCAATCAGCGCCCAGGTGCGGTCCTTGCTGCCGTCATCAACAAAGTACAGACCGCTGTCGGCCGAAATCAAGCCGGCGCCGCACATCCGGTCGAGCAGCGTTAGCAGGCGTCGGTGGGTTTCTGGCAATACCTCTTCTTCGTTGTAGCAGGGTAGGACGATGGCGAGTCGGAGCGTCATGGCATATTCAACGTGTGGACCCGGCCGAACTGGCCGGTGGCACGCTCCCAAAAACCAGGAAGCGTTGCACAAAGTAGGAAATGCAGGTGATCGGCACCAAGGCGATGGCACCGGCCCAGTACGCGTTGAGCCCCGCCCGCATCAGCATCGAGATCAAGCCGATATTGACGCCGTAAATGATTGCCCAGCAAGCGGCAAAGCGGAATATCAAACGCCCGTCTGAATTGCCGAAGACCAGTTTGCCCTGGGTGCGGAAGCTGAACAAAATCCCCAGCAGCACCGCGCCAAGGTTGGCCAAAGCAAACGGCAGGCCCAGCCACAAAAAGCAGGCGTAGATGGCGTAGCTGAACCCCGTGTTCAGCACGCCGACGACCAGAAACTTGAAAAGCTGGCGCTTCAGCAATTTGCGCATGGCGGCGGTCAGGGGCAATCAGGCCGGCGCGTGCACCCGGTCAAACACGATCTTCATCTCGTGGAAGACAAAGTACCGGCCCACCCATTCCCAGGACAAGGGAAAGTACGACAGGCTCGTGCGCCGGAAACCCGCCGATTCCATCGGCAGCTTGCCGGTGACATAGGCCCGGTCGATGAAAGTCTTGTGGGTGCGGTCAGACGCAAAACCGCGCGCACCCGGCACCACCACAACCATCCGCTCGACGCCAATACGCTGACAGGCCGCAAACAGAATGCGCAAGGCCTCGGCCGGGTCGGGCAGGTGCTCCAGCACGTGCGCAATGACCAGTGTGCGGAAGCGTCCGGGTGCCAAGTCCATCAGTTCAAAATCACGCATCGTGGCATGGGCCTGGTGCACGGTGAGGCCGGCGCTGCGCAGTGCCTGGATCAGGTGCGGGTTGACCTCCAGCCCGACCGATCCGGCCGGCAGGCGGGCCAGCAACTGCCCAGCGCCGCAACCAAAATCGATGGTCGGGCCCCGCACATCGCGCACCATGTTGCGCAGATAAAAGCCCTTGATCAGACTGCGCAGCGGATGGCGGCTGCGGCGCAATTGTTCGGCGGCGTAGTGGCGGTCAAACTCGGGTTGAGGGCTTGCGGCGTCAGTGCTCATCGGGGGTGCTCAGCGGAAAGACTCATCGCAGGTGCAGGCGGTAGAAAGCCAGGCGCGCCAGGTTGTTGAGGGCAGGGGTGAAACGGCCAACGAGGCGGTCCATGGCGGTCACGGGCAGCAGGCCTTGATCGGCAAAACGTGCGGTGAATGCCTTGAAATCGCGGCTTTGGCCACTGCCGATCTCAACGCTCCACGAGCCGCCAGAAACTCGGAAGCTGGCCAGCGCCTCGTCACAGAAATAGGCGCCGCCATGCGCCAGCAGACGAAACCAGTAATCCAGATCAATCACATACGGATTGGTGGCATCAAAGGGCCCGATCTGCTCAGCCAGCGCCTTGCGGAACATCACCGCGCCGGGCTCGCCTACCAGATTGGTGCCGCGGCGTACGCAGGCGCGCAGCACGTCGCGGCCGTCGATGCGGCCCTCGGCTGCGCCAGGGTAACCCCGTTGCATCAGCACCCTGCCGTCTGGCGCCAGCACCTCGCGCGCGCTGAAGACCAGGGCCACCTGCTGTGCGCTGTCGGCGTCCAGTACGCCCACTTGCCGCGCCAGGCAGTTGGGCATCAGCAGATCATCGTGGGGCAGCAATTTGAAGTAGCAGCCACGGGCAAGGTCCAGGCAGCGGTTCCAGTTGCCTTGCGGCCCCAGGTTGTCAGGGTTGCGCAGGTAGCGCACACGCGGGTCGTCAAACCTGCGAACTACCGCCTCGGTGTCATCGGGCGAGTTGTCATTGATGACGAGCAACTCAAAATCCCGAAATGTCTGCGCCAGCACCGACTGGATGGCTGCACCCAGAAATTGCGCGCCCCGGTACGTGGGGATCGCGACAGTCAGCTTGGGCGGATTGGCTTGCATGGATTTTTGGGGTTCGGATGTGCAGGCATCAGCCGCCGGCACGGGTGCTGCATTTGGCTGCGGTGGGGTCGCCGGTGGTCAGCACCAGATGCCGTGGTGGGTCCCGCAGCACGATGAAAGGCCGCGCACCGGGTAGCAGGTCGCGCCGCTCGATGGTGGCCGGCGGCATGCTGACCATGCCCGGTACCCAGTGGTATTTGAGGACCATCTCGCCCGTGCCTTCGGTTTCCAGTTCCACCAGATTGAAACAACGCCGCAGTACCCGCCCTGCCCCGCTGGCAAAGTAGTTGCCCTGGATCGGCCGCTCATAGGCAGTGACCAGACCCAGATCGGCCACCTGCGACACCCCCGGCAGCGCCGTCATTGCCTGACGGCAGGCGGAAGAGTGACACAACATCCACTTGACGTTGTAGAGATCAAGGTGCTTGGCCAAGGCCGATGTTGACAGTGCCGATAGCGCCTGGCCGAACGCCGTAGCGTCCCAGGCATTGGCAAAGTCGGTGAAGGGGTAGGGGCCGCCGATGAATTCACGGTTGGCCGCCAGGGCGTACAGGCCCGCCATGTGGCCACGGTCGTGGATGCGACCCAGCGAAGTTTCAAAATAAACACGGGCTGAATTGTCGGTGTGCTGCTGCAGGAAGTCCGTGATGGACTGCGACAAAGCGCCCTCTCCCTTCACTTCAGGGGGGGGGACTGCATAACGCCCAGGCCGAGTGGTGAAGATCTCAACCCAGGCTTCACGCACAAAAGCCAGACCAACCAGCGCGATGGCCAGGGCGCTGCCAGCAGCCACTGCGCGCGCCAGCCCGGTGCGTACCAGCGCCCTGTCCAGCAGTGCCGACCAACCCCAGGCCGCCGGCACCACCAGCACCAGCCAGGCCATCGCACTGAAACGGTTGGGTTGCAGCACACCGACGGCCGGTGACAGCCCACCAATTGATGCCCAGGTCATCAGAATGGCCGCGCCGGCGACCAGCGCCCCCAGGCGCCGCCGCAGATCGCCGGCCGACAGCAGCATGGCCGCCACCGCACCGGCCAGCAACACCAAGTAAAAGCGAGAGCCCCCGGCCGCAGTCTCGGCAATGCCCAACAGCTCGCGTGCAGCCAACAACGGGTCCACGCTGCGCTGGTGCGGCCCCGCGATACTGGCGTAGCTGGGAGCGGACAGTGATGCGTGCAGCCAGGGGCCGTTGACCAACAGCACGGCTGCGCAAATCAACGCAGCAGCACCCAGGAAGCGCAGCACCGATGTGTCGCGGTGCCAGCTCAGCAGCAGCAGCGGCAAGGCAATCATCAGCACCGCCAGCGGGAACAAGGGGTGCAGCAACATGCCCAACGCACCCACGGCGGCCACCACCACCAAGCGTCCGCCGCTCGGGCGCAGGGCGACCTGTACCGCCGCCACGGCGTACGGGATTGCCAGGAAAGCCGATGCAACCCACGACACCAGGCCGGCGGTGTGATACCAGCGCACCGGCCCGGTCCACCACACCAGCAACGCGGCGGCAAGTGCCACCCACAACACGCGCCTCGGCAGGCCAAGCATTGCGCCGGCCAGCACCAGCAGGGCCGGCGCAATGACACCGGCCGAGAAGCTGAACAGCTTGTAGATGGGCACCACCGCCGCAGGCGAGCCCGCAGCACAGGCCAGCAAGGCAGGAATCTTGGCGCTGGCGTTGAAGGTGACGCCAGCCTGATAGCCGGCGGCGAAATACGGGTCGTAGCCCAGCAGCAGGTGCTCGGCACACAGCGCCCTGGCCACCTCCATCTGGTACTGGTGGAACGGCGCGTCGATGTAGACCAGACGTTTGTCGCTGAACAACTCACTGATCGGAAAGAACCAAGCCTGCAGCGCAAGCTGCAGCAGCAGGGCCGCCAGCACGGGCAGCCAGGCGCCCTTGTTGGGCAAGAACCGCGAGGACGTCACCACGGCGCGAGCGGCCGCCGGGCTCAAAGCCGCCAGACCCGGAAGCCTGCAGCGCGCAAGGGCTCAGCCTTGAACGCCGCTTTCACGTCAATGAAAGCGCCGCCCGGCACCAGCTTGCGGCTCAGCTGATCCGCGCCCAGGCCGGCGTATTCAGCATGCGCCACAGCAGCCACCACGGCGTCGGCCTGCGGCAGGTCGTCCCAGGTGTGCAGTTGCACGCCGTATTCATGCAGCGCTTCTTCAGGCTCGGCTTGTGGGTCAGTGACAAACACCTGCACGCCGTAGCTTTCCAGCTCGCGGATGATGTCGATGACCTTGCTGTTGCGCAGGTCACCGCAGTTCTCTTTGAAGGTCAGGCCCAGCACGTTGACACGGGCGCCCTTGACCGGGCTGCCCGACGCGATCATCTGCTTGATGGTCTGCTCGGCAATGAACTTGCCCATGCTGTCATTGATGCGCCGGCCGGCCAGGATCACCTGCGGGTGGTAGCCCAGCATGTCGGCTTTGTGCGTCAGGTAATACGGGTCCACGCCGATGCAGTGGCCACCCACCAGGCCGGGTTTGAACTTGAGGAAGTTCCACTTGGTGCCTGCCGCCTCCAGCACCTCGCTGGTGTCGATGTCCAACTTGTGGAAGATGATGGCCAGCTCGTTCATCAGCGCGATATTCAGGTCGCGCTGGGTGTTTTCGATCACCTTGGCGGCTTCAGCGGCCTTGATGCTTGAGGCGCGGTGTACACCGGGGACGATGATTTTTTCGTACACCGCAGCCACCTTGTCCAGCGTCTCGGGTGTGTCGCCGGAGACGATCTTGAGGATCTTGGTGAGGGTGTGCTCTTTGTCGCCGGGGTTGATGCGCTCGGGTGAATAACCCACCCAGAAATCCTGTTTCCATTTGAGGCCGGATTCACGCTCCAGCACCGGGATGCACACCTCCTCGGTGGCGCCGGGGTAGACGGTGGACTCATACACCACGATCACGCCTTTTTTCATGTGCCGGCCCACGCTGGTGGACGCGCCGATGAGCGGGCGGAAATCCGGGATGTGGGCTTCGTCCACCGGCGTGGGCACGGCCACGATGATCACATCTGCCTCGGCCAAGCGGGCCGGGTCGGCGGTGTATTCGGCATGCACGGCGGCGTGCAATTCCGAATCGGGCAACTCACGCGATGGGTCAATACCACGTTGGCACGACTCGACCTTGCTCACGGCAATATCGAAGCCGATGGTTTTCATTTGTTTGCCAAACGCCACCACCAGCGGCAGGCCGACATAGCCCAACCCGATCACGGCCAATGTGTTCATACGTTGCTACTCCGCAAAAAACGTGTCATTTGAAATTTGTATCTTCAGTGCCACTAGCGGCGGTTTGCTTGGCAGTGGGTAAATGTTGCGCGGCGATGCACTGCAAGCTGCACAACCCAGCGCCGCTTGGCGGGCGCGCACCGGCAGGGGCAGGCGTCATGCCGCTCAGATGCCAATGAGGTTGCGCGCCAGGCGCAAGCCAAAACGGCCGCGGGACCGGTCCCACGGTGTGAAGCGGGGCAACTGGAGCAGGTCCGCACCGTGCCGCGCTGCGCCCCAGCCGGTGGTCACTGCGCTATCAAAGCCCAGCTCCCGCACGATTTGCACCGTCTGGTCTGAAAAATCCCGCCCCGGCACGCCGTTGGGGTAAGCAAAGTGCGCTACACGCTGGCCGGTGATGGCCTCCAGCCGCTGGCGTGAGCGGTCAATCTCGTCACGCGCGGCCATCGGGTCCAGCACCGCCAGGATGGGGTGCGACACAGTGTGGGCGCCGATCAGCATGCCGGCTTCGTGCAGCGCCCGCACTTGCTCACTGCGCATCATCAGGTTGTCCGGCAGGCCCGTAGCGGCATGTGCGGCGATGGCTTGCACCAGGCACAGCCGCTCAGCGGGTTGTTTGTATTTGAGGGCGCCCAGCAGGGCGTGGATGGCGGCGCGACGCTGCACCGCATCACCCAGCGGCAATGGCGGCAAATCTGGCAAGCCGTCCACCGGCACATCGGCCAACACCAACGCCGGCCGGCTGCACCGCCGCACGGTTTCGATCACGGTGTCGTTCCACATGCGGCCACCGTCCAGAAAGCCGGTGGAGACATAAAACGTGGCACACAAGCCGTGGCGCTGCAGGATGGGCAAGGCCACGTCGTGGTTGTCGGCATAACCATCGTCAAAGGTGATGGCCAGGGCGCGGCTGGGCAGGGTATTGCGCTGCAGGTGGCCAACCGCCTGGTCCAGCGGCAGCACCTTGAACAACTGCGCCAGCCAGCCGCAGATGCGGTCAAAGACCACCGCATCCACCTCACCCGGCATCAGCGGATCAGGCTGGCGCAGCACCCGGTGGAAGATCAGGATCGAGAGCCGGGCGCGTTGGCCGGCGGGCGACAGCAGCGACAAGACGGGGCGCAGCATGGTGGGCTCAATCCGGCTGCGCGGAGCGCCGCAGCGCATCCAGCATGGACCGCACTGCCGGCAGACCGGTGCTGACAAACCTGCCCAGTGCAGCCTCTGCAGCGGCTGGGTTGGTGTCGTCGGCAGAGATCAGCAGCACGGCTGAGTCGTCCCCGCGCCCCATCAGGCGGCTCACCGCACCACGCAGCTTGCCGGCCACATCGCTGGTCATCCACTGGCCGTCAATCCAATAAAGCTGCCAGACCCGTGCTGGCTGGCGCTGGCTGAGGCGGGCGCCGTCCAACTGGACCACCCGGTTTTCATGCACCGGGGTGGCACCGGACGGGCCGCCGATATTGCGCCGAGCGCCTGTCAGCAGGTTCCACTCAGCCGATCCGGTGCTGACCACGCGGTTGCCTGAACTCACCAGCTTGCGTTTGTCGCCCTGGTGGCGGTAGTAGCCAATGTAGAGGCCCACTGCAGCGCCATCTGCTGCCTGGTAGGTAGTGCGGACGGTGGCCGACGGGTTGAGGTAGCCCGGCTGCCAGGCTGGCACCAGATCGGCCTGCATTTGCCAGCCTCCCGGCAGCGTGGCCGGCAAGGCCAGGGCCACTGGCGCATCGGACGTGGCGGCCTCAATGTGCTTCAACATCTGCAGTGGCGCCACCACGGCTGCGGCCATCAAGACCGCCGTGAGGCCACCGCTCACCAGTGGCCAAGCAGCTACGGCTGCCGGCGCCGCCGCCAGCACTGGAGACGGTTCAGACCAGCGGGCGCCGATCCAGTACAGCGTCATGATGATGATGCCGAACAGCACCCAGCCGTAGACCAGGTGGTCGGCGCCAGCGGCGATCTTGTTGTCGGACAGGTGGCCCAGCATCACGATCATGTAGGCGCGCAGCCAGTTGGCCAGGATCGGCAGCACCAGTGAGATCAGCGTGAAGATCACCCGTTTGCGGGTGGATTGGTAGTTGAGGTAAGCAAACAGCATGCCAACCATCAACGACGCGATCAGGTAGCGCATGCCGCTGCAGGCCTCCACCACCGACCAGCTACCGCTGGGGATGACAAACAGCAGGCCCTCACGGAAAACCGGAATGCCCGACAACTGCAGCGCCGCGACAGTGACATCGGCCGTCCACTGCATCAAGATGGGTGTCAAAAAGTCACCCGCTGGCACCGCAAAAAACAAAAACGCCAGCGGAAACAGCAGCACCCGGGTGACGGCCACGCCTAACAGCGCGGGCACGGCCAACACCAGCAACGCCACCAGCGCAAACTGGGTGGCGGTATTGACGGCCACCAGCTCGCCCATCAGCCACAGCGCGCTGGCGCCGATGACCGGCAGCAACAACCACAGCACAGGGTGCGGGTTGAGTGCCAGCACCTGGGCCCGCAGGCGCCAGACCATCCAGAGTGTGAGCGGCGGCACCACCCAGGCGTGTGCATAGGTTTCCGAGCGGTCCCAGATTTGCACCATCGCGGCAGCGGTGTCGCGGTGCAGCCACAGGATGGCGCCCCACAGCAGCAATAGCACCAACAGCGCCCGGCGCCAGCCGGGTCCAATCACGGTCTTGTCCATTTGCCGGCTAGCCCAGGTTGCGCACAATGAATGGCCCCAGCCAATTGGCCACACCGATGGGCAAACGCCGCCAGCCTTCAATCATCAGCTTGTATTTCGGGTTGTTGGGGTTGTTCTGGGGCACGGCATCACGTTTGTACAAGCGGTATTCATAGTGCAGCGGCGTGGGCTCGAAGCCCCAGTTCTTCTTGAACGCAAACTGCCCGGTGCCCACCTTGCTGCGGCCGTAGTCAAACACCGTGACACCACGGGCGCAGGCCCGGCGCATCAGCTCCCAGTATTTGAAATCGTTGGCCGCCAGGTGGCGCGCGGATTCGTCGTCACCGGCGTAGTAGGCCAGCACCTCACCGCGGAAATAAAAACTCATCACGCTGGACAGCGGCCGGCCGCCAAGCCCCACCACGGTCAGCACTTCGCAGTCGTCACCAAAGGTGTCACGCAGGGCCTGGAACCAGCGCTTGGGCATGGCCGGTGTGCCGTGGCGGTGCACGTTCTCGGCAAACAGTGCAAAAAAGCGCTCAACACCAGGGTCGATCTCGCTGCGCAAGTCGTTTTTGATGCCCTTGCGCACCATCGCCCGCTGCTTGCGTGGGATGGCCAGCATGTTGGCCTCGTCGTCAGGCAGGATTTGCTTGCGGAAGGTGACGTACAGGTCTTGCAGCGGCCAGTCATCGTGGTGGCGCTCAATATGGCGCAGCTCCAGATGCTCCACACCCAGGGTTTGGGCGATCTTCTGGGCTTCGGCCTCCAGCGCGGCCGCTGCGGCGGCATCGCTGCTGGCCACCCCGCCGTAGGCCACAAACGGCAGGCTGACCAGGGCGTGGCCAAACAGCAGGCTCTTGACCTGGGCCAGCGGCAACACGCCGCTGATCTGGCCGTCGGTCTCGGCATACAAAAAATAGGTCGGGTGCTTGAACACCTGGCCGATCACGCCTTGCCAGCCGGCGCGGTGGAAGAAGGTGGCCTGCGGGCAGGCCAGCACAAAAGCATCCCAGCGCGCAGCGGTGGCGGTGTCCTGGGTGGACAGTCGTTTGATCAGAGTCACGGGCGCAGGCAAGTTCAAGACGCGGGCTGCGGCGCAGCGGCGCGGAGAAAAATCTCGTCCATCCGGCCCCAGCGGAAGTCACCCAACAGGCCGTCCAGCCGGCGCTCCATGCGGCCGATGTTGACGTAGTGGCGGAAACGGGTTTTCAGATCAATGCCGGCTACACGCGGCTGGCCGGGGTCAATCTCCCAGGGGTGGAAGTAGAAGATCGCCGACTTGCGGTCTGTTGCGTTGACGCGCCGGATCATCCAGCGCGACACCGCGTAGGGCAGCAGGCGGAAGTAACCCCCGCCACTGGACGGCAAGTTGCGCCCGCGCAGGCGCAGTGTGGTCACCGGTATCTCCATCAAGCCGGGCACCGCCTCATACGCAAAACGAGGTGCGTCAGGCATGCCGTAGTGGTCATGCTGGATCGGGTAGATGCTGGAGCTGTAGCGGTAGCCGGCGTCGCGCAGGCAGTCAAAGGCCCACAGGTTGCTGCTGCCGATGGAAAAACTGGGTGCCCGGTAGCCTTGCACCGGCTTGCCGGCGATGTCCTCCAGCAAGGCCTTGGCGCGCACGATGTCGCTGGTGAACGCCTCGCGTGTCAGATCGCTGGCCCGCTCATGGCCATAGCCGTGGCTCGCCAGTTCATGGCCCTGGTCAACGATGCGGCGCACCAGCGCCGGGTAGCGCTGGGCCACCCAGCCGAGCGTGAAAAAAGTGGCGCGGGTCTGGTGCTGTGCCAGCAAGGCCAGGATGCGGTCGACGTTGGCCTCGACCCGGCATTCCATCGTGTCCCACTGGCTGCGGCGGATGTAAGGCGCCATGGCCGAGACCTGGAAGTAGTCTTCGACATCAATCGTCAGGGCGTTGGTGATGGAGGGGGCCAGCATGGTGTGTTGCGCTTCAGTGGAATGCGGTTGGGCCGTGGCTCACGGGCGCAGGCAGGGGCAGCAAGACGCCGCACCCGGCGGGGCTGCAGCTCACTTCGGGCCTTCGTCGGACGGCTTTTTGACCGAGGACACCAGCTGCTGCAGCACGGTGAGCAATTGCAGATTGGTGCGCTCCAGGCGCAGCATGCCGCGCTCAAGGCGTTGCATCTGGTCACCACGCTGTTCGGACGACAGCCGGTTGAGTTGGCGCGCCATGGTGTCGGCGGTGGCCGGGTCTACCTGCAGCGTGGTCAGGTCCACATCCAGCGAGCCGACCATGGAGGTGGTGCCGGCGCTGGCCAGGTCATCCGGTGTGCTGTCAGGGCCGGCCAGGCGCCGCACCGGCACTTCAGCCTCTTGCGCAAACTCCTTGACCACTTCGTTCACATCGGTGGCCTCCAGGTGCATCTTGCCGCCCAGGAAGCCCGCCAACAGCAGGCGGTCACAGACCGAGTTGATGCGCCGTGGAATGCCGCCGCTGGCCTTGAAGATGGCCTCAAAGGCCGCCGCATCAAAACTGGGCTTGCCGCTGGACCCGGCGCATTTGAGCCGGTGTTCGATGTAGTGCTGGGTTTCGTCCAGGTCGAGCGGGCCGATGTGGCAGGTGGCCGCCACGCGCTGGCGGAACTGCTCCATCTCGGGCCGCTGCAAGATCTCGCGAAACTCGGGCTGGCCCACCAAAAAACTCTGCATCAGCGCCTGGTTGCCAAACTGGAAGTTGGACAACATGCGCAACTCTTCCACCGCGCGGGCGGTCAGGTTTTGTGCTTCGTCCACGATCAGCAGGCAGCGCTTGCCCTTGCTGGTCTGGCTGATCAAAAACGCCTCCAGCGTGATCAACAGCTCCGACTTGGGCACATCCTTGACCTTGAAGCCAAAAGACGCACCGACCATGCGCAAGGTGTCCTCAGCGCCCAACTGGGTGGTGACCAGGTGGCCCACCACCACATTGCTGCCGTGCAGGCCGTCAATCAGCGCGCGCAGCAGGGTGGTCTTGCCGGCACCGATCTCGCCGGTGATGACGATGAAGCCCTCATTGCGCGACACGCCGTAGTCGAGGTAGGCCTTGGCACGCCGGTGCTGCTTGCTGCCGAAGTAAAAGCTCGGGTCGGGGTTGAGCTGGAAGGGCTTGTTGGTCAAGCCGTAGAAAGATTCGTACATGGTCAGCGGTGCAAGGTCAGCGGGACATGGTCAGAACCGGATGCCGTACGTGGCGAAGATGGCGCTCTCGCCGTAGGCCGTCGGGAACGTGTCGTACACGGCACGCCGGATGCCCCCCGTCAGCGTGCTGCCCACGGTGGGGGTGGTGGTGGCCTGCAGGCTGAATTGCCGTTGCCGGCTGCGCTGGTTGGCCTGGTCACCCTGGCCGCGCTGCTCGGTGGCCAGCAGATTGAGGGTGGACTGCGGTGTCAGACGGTGCGTGAGATTGACCGACAGGCCATGCTGCCGCACCGTTGCCGAATTGGCCAGGTCACCCACCATCCCGGCGCTGGTATCGAGGCGACGGGTTGCCGTGCGGGTGAATGCAATCACTGCCGTGCTGCGCACATTGCGCCAGGCGACCGACGCCTCCTGGGCCTCCAGCACGCTGGCTGAGGACCGCAAGAACCCGATCTGCTGGCCCGGGATGATGCCCTGCTTGCTCAGGAAGTCATTGGTGAAGTCCTGCCGCTTGACGGGATCGGGTATGAGCGAGGCAAATTGCGAATAGAACAAGTCATATGCCGTGCCCCGCCCAGCAGCGGCCGGCTGGTCACCGGCGGTGGACAGGCTGCGGCTGTCCGTCAGGCGCCAGGTGGTCAGCGCGGTGCGGTGTTCCAGGGTCAGGCTGTGTGACGCACCGTAAAAGCGGTGGTCGTATTGCGCCGCCACCCGGGTCCGTGTTGACGGTGTCCAGGTTGCCCCCAAACCCCAGGTGTGGTAGCTGGTGCGCTGCACCGTGGACAGGTCGGTCAATTCGACGCCGGCGCCAGCTTGCAGTTGCAAGTCCAGGTCATGCAACTGGGTTGTCGCCGTGCCGCTCAGGCGGTCATTGGTGGTGGTGCGGCCCAGTTTGTAAGCCGTGCGCTGGTGCGAGCCGTCCAGCCCCCAGGACAAGCGGGTCAATAGCGTGGGCTGGATATGCACTGTCGCCGATGCCGTGCTTCCATCGCCGACCTGGGTGTCCCGGGCGTCCGTCAAGGCATAGCTCACCTGGCTGGTGTAGCGCAGCGCCGAGCCGATCGGCCCCTGGAACGACGGCGTCACGCGCAAGTTGCGCACTTCAGTGGTGTTGGCTTGGCTGCCACCGCCCAGGCTGGGCTGCGCGCCAAACGCCGACACCGCACTTTGCGAGATAGCGGCAGTGACGCCCAGCTTGGCGCGCCCATCCACCAACTCGGTATCGACGTTGGCATTGAGCGCGTTTTGCAAGCTGTTTTGCTGGCCGGCGCTGTACAGAACCTGCGACAGCGAATAGTCAAGGAAACCACGCACCAGGCCAGACCGCGCCCGCAGCGCTACCCCAGCCGACAAGCGGGTCATAGACCCCCCCTGCGGATTGGTGGGCGTCAGCAGCACGTTGTCGCTGAAGCTCTGGCTGATCGAGGCCGTTGGCTGGATGGACAAGGCCCTGGGCAGGGTGTCGGTTTGCGCCCAGGCGGCGGCCACAGGCCACAACGCAACAACAGGCGCCAACGCGCATCGCGCCCAACCCGAAGCGCCAAGACCGCAGCGAACCACAGTGTGCTGTACGGCTGAGGGCTCAACTGCAGCTGCGGTCGGTTCAGATGGGCTTCGGCGCATTGGCCCGCCCTTCCTTGGCGCCCGACGCGCTGGCTTGTTCAGCATCCCCGTAGCCGTAGCCATAACCGTAGCCATAACCGTAGCCGTAGCCATAACCGTAGCCATACGCACCTTGCGAATCAGTGCGCGCCTTGTTCAGCAGCAGCAGACGAATCGGGCAAGTCTCGATGGTGGACAAAGCATGCATCACATCGGCCTGCAGTGTCTTGCCGGCGTGCACCACGACCACCACCTGGCCCATCTGGCTGGCCAGCACACGGGATTCGGTGGTCAGCAGCAGAGGCGGCGAATCAAAAATGATGATCCGGTCGGCGTAGCGCGACGCCATGTCGTGCAGCAACTGCCGCATGGCCTCGCTGGCCAGCAATTCGGTCGATTTTGGGTGTGGCCGGCCACTGGGCAGGATGGTGAGCTTGTCGATGTTGGTGCGCATCAGCACGTCGGCCATCTCGGCCTTGCCTTCCAGCAAGTCCAGCAGGCCCGGCGCCTCACCCAGGCCCAGCTTCTTGAGCACCGACGGACGCGCAACGTCAGCGTCCACCAGCATCACCGTTTGGTCCAGTTCGGCAGCGATGCTCATGGCCAGATTGATCGAGGTAAAGCTCTTGCCCTCACCCGGCATGGCACTGGTCATCATGATCAGGTTGCCATTGCTGACTTTGGCAGCACCCTTGCCCATCGCGTTGGCAATCAGCGGGCGCTTGATCACCCGGTATTGGTCCGCCATGTGTGAGCGTGGCGCGCTGGGCACCAGGTACCCGGCGGCGGACAGCATCTGCAAATCCAATTCGACCACCTTGGACAGGGGGGCCGGCATCAATGGCGCCGCTACTGGGGGTTTTTGCTGCAGATATTCAGGCGCAGCCGCTGCCACGCTGGCCAGTTGAGCGGCCGCGCTCGGCCCGTGCAGCGACGCGGGTGCGTCGATATCGGGGACAGCAATACCGGCCTCCCGGATTTGCGCCAACCGCTCGGCGGCCTGTTCGATCAAGCTACTCATCGTCTTCAACCCACTTGCCGTGCGGCAAGAATCGACAGCGTCACCATGGCCACCAAAAAGGAGGCCAGCAGACCACCGGTGCCCGCAAAAAACCGCAGCCTGTTATTGCGCTCGCCCTTTTTGTCTTGATCACTGAGGATCATCGACACCACGCCCAACAACGGCAGCCCGGCTTTGGCCCGCAATTCCTGGGCATCGTTGTAAACAGGCCGCAACTGGCTGGCTGCAAAAGCGGTGAACAAACCGGCGCCAACAGCGATCAACAGTGCCACCAACAACAGCAGCAGCCGGTTTGGCCACACCGGCCGGGGCGAAACGCGCGGCGGGTCAATCAAGCGGAAGTCAACCACGCCAGAAGCCATGTCGAGATCACCAGACATCACCGCCGACTGACGCCGCGCCACCAGGTCCTCGTAGTTCTTCTTGACGATGGCGTAATCACGGTTGAGCTGCGCAGCTTCGGCCTCGATTTGCGGAGACGTGCGCGACAGGCTGCGCGCTTGGGCATAGCGGGTTTGGTACTCACTCACCCGCGCCTTCAGCGATGCCACTTGCACTTCGGCCGTGGCCATCACGCGCGACATCTCCTGCACCGCCAAACTGGCGTTGGCGCCGGTGTTGGCGGGTGGCGCCGCCGCCGCCGCCTTCTTCAGTTCGGCCACTTCCCGCTTTTTCTGTTCTTCAAGGTCAGCGATCAAACGGCGCACGCTAACGATATCGGGATGCTGATCGGTATAACGCTGCAGCAGCGCATCCAGGCTGCGTTTCTGGGTATCGATGCGGCCATCGATCTCGGGCGTGGCCACTGCCCCGGTGCCGGCCGCGCCCTGCAGCAAATCCATGCCGCCCAGGTTGTCGGTCGAGCCTTTGCCACCTTCCAACTGCTTCTTGGCGGCCTCGCGGGCGTTTTCGGCCTCACGCAATTCGAGTTTGGCCGTCTCCAATTGCTGGCCAATCTCCGCCAAGCGCGATGCAGAATCCTTGCCATCACCGGTCTGCAAATCAAGGTTGCGCAAGCGGAAGTCTTTAAGCCGCCCCTCGGCCTCTTCCAGCCGGGCCTCGTAGGTCTTGATCTGCTCGTCCAGGAATACCTTGGCCGAATCTGTGTCCTTGCGGCTGGCGCCCAGGCTGGATTCCACAAAAATCGACACCATCGACTGGATGACGCGCTTGGCCTTGTCCTTGTCGGCATCGGCAAAATTCAAGGAGTACAAATTGTCGCGCCCGGTACTCTTGATCTCGATGAACTTCATCAAGCTCTCAATCAACGCATCTTGCTGCGATTTGGATTCACTCTTCAAATCCAGATCGGCCATGCGCACCAGTTTTTCGATGTTTGGCCTGCTAATCAAGGTACGGCTCAGCATCGTGACTTGTTGATCCACATTGGGCTGCACCGCCAAGCCCGACATCAACGGTTTCAGGATCGACTGGGTATCAACAAAAATCCGTGCCGTGGCCTCGTAGCGATCGGGAATCTTGAAAGCCACCACGCCACCCACCGCGCCCAGCACCCAGGCGACAACCAGCCCGGTCCAGCGAAACTTCCACATCCCCCGGGCGATCGAGGATATCTGACTGATCAACTCTTCCATTGCGGTCGGCTCGTGCTCTCGGTTGGTGCTGAAATGGCGGTGAGCGGTACTTCAGAACAAACTCTGCGGAATGACCAGAATGTCTCCGGGCTTCATTTCGACATTGGCCGACACATCGCCGCGCTTGATCAGGTCCTTCAGACGAACCGAGTACTGCTTGTTGCCTTCACCAGTGCGCAGGATTGACGCGTTGTTGCCCGCAGCGAAATCAGTCAAGCCGCCCACGGCGATCATGACGTCGAGCAAGGTCATGTTCTTCTTGTAGCTCAGAAACTGCGGTTTTGCTGCCTCGCCGACAACCCGGATTTGCTCGCTGTACGGCCCGACAAAGCTCGTGACGAGGACCGTGACAACGGGATCACGAACATACTTGCCAAGTTGCTTTTCAACATCGCGGGCCAGTTGCGATGAGGTCTTGCCCTGGGCAACCAGTTCCTCGACAAGCGGCGCAGCCAACTTGCCGTCCGGCCGCACCGGGACCGCCATCGACAACTCGGGATTGCGCCAAACGATGATGTTGAGCGCGTCGCCGGCACCAATCAGGTAGGTGTAGTCGTCGCTGGAGGCCACCTTGGCCGGCGCAGGCGAAAAAGTGGGGGTTGAGGCACACGCCACCAACAACATCGCCAAGCCGCCAGCCGCGAATTTTTTGATGTGCGCAAGGCAATCAGATGGATTCATCATGGGAAAACTCTCAGGAGTTGACGAGGTGAGTCAAGATAAATTGAACTGGTGCCAGCCAGTTATCCGCAAAAATCCTGGCTGGGCCTACCGCCAAGGCGACTCAGCCGCGACCAAATCGAATGGGCGGCGCGATCATTGCACACAACCGAGTCGAACCCGGAGTGTTGCGGCTGCACCAGGCTGCCTACCGCCCGAAATGTCACACAGACGGCCGCTGGCTGTGTCATCGGCAGGGGCCGATGACGGGCGGTCGATGACCCGGAGAATTCCGATCACGGCGCGCACTCTACACGGGCTGCGCAAAGTGCCTGCCCACGCTAACACCCTGACTGCGGGGGGCGGGTTGACACCCAATTGATCCGTTATTGCCTCACCGGCGGCACGGGCTGGCTGGGAGACCGCTTACGATCCAGCAGGCACTCGCCCGGCGCCCACTCGACTTAGATGTCTGGCATGCCGACGAAGCCGCATGGCGAAGGCCCTGCCACTGCAGATCGCCACATATTGCGGGGCTGGTCACTACTTGCCGCACCGCGGCCGCTGCCCACAACTTGCCAGCCTGCTGCCCGTTGCGCAGCGTAACGATTTTTCATACAGCCCATTCATGACGGCGAACGGACCCCACGTGCACATACCAGCGTCTCGCATCCTCTTACCGCTGGCGCTGCTAGCCTCGCTCACCCTGACCACCGGCTGTGGTGGGTCCGACCCCGCGAAGCTGATCGAATCAGCCCGGTCCAAGATCGTCAGCGGCGATCCGTTAGCGGCGATCGTCGAACTCAAGACAGCCCTGCATGAGCAGCCGGATTCTGGTGCCGCGCGGTTCCTACTGGGCAAGGCGCTGCTGGCCAGCGGTGATGCGACTGGGGCCGAAGTCGCGTTGCGCAAGGCACTTGATCTGCACCGTGCCGAAAACGAGGTTGTGCCGGAGCTTGCGCGGGCGATGTTTGCGCTAGGAAAGCACAAAGAGCTGCTGGACCAGTTTGGCAAAACCCAGCTGACAGACCCGCAGGCGGTGGCCGACTTCAAGACCACGCTTGCCGAAACCCATGCGGTCTTCGGCCGCCGAGAACAGGCCCAAAGCGCAGCCGAGGCCGCGCTGGCCGCCGTGCCGGGCTACGGGCCTGCAATGTTGTTCATGGCGCGCGCGCAGGCGGACCGCGGAGACATCAATGGCGCGCTGTCTGCGCTGGACGCTGAGTTGGCCAAACGGCCGCAGGATCACCGTGCCCTGACGCTCAAGGCCAACCTGCTTTACTTCGTCAAGAATGACGCGACAGGCGCGCTGGCCACCTACAGGCAGGCGATCGCTGCGAAACCGAAAGACCTCGACGCACATGGTGGCGCGATGACCGTGTTGCTGGACAAGGCCGATCTGGCCGGCGCCAGGGCCCAATGGACGGAAATGGGCAAGGCCCTGCCCGGCAATGCGCAGACGCTGTATTTCGAAGGCTATCTCTCGCTTCTGGAGCGCAAGCTCGACCGTGCGCAAGAGATTACCCAGCAGTTGCTGCGCATTGCGCCTGACAACGCGCCTCTCCAGCAACTCGCCGGTCTGGTGCAGTTCGAGCGCGGCAACTACGGCCAGGCCGAGAACCTGCTGAGCAAGGCACTGCAGTCGTCACCGGGTCTCAACTCGGCGCGTCGTGCCCTGGCGCAAACACACCTTCGGCGCGGCGAACCGGCAAAGACCCTGACCCTGCTGCAGCCGCTATTGGACCGACCCAAACCGGACGCGGCCGACTTGAAGACCAAGGCCCAGGCCCTCATGCAGCAGGGCGATCTCGTCAAGGCAGAAGAAGCGTTCGCCAAGGCCGCAAAGGTCAACCCGGACAATGTCAACCGGCAGATTGATCTGGCGGTCAGCAAGGTCTTGCGGGGCGACGCTGATGCCGGCCTGGCCATGCTGCGCACCTTGGCGGCCGACAAGGACAGTTCGGCCGCAGACATGCCGCTGATCGCCACCTTGATCAAGCGGGGCGACCACGCCGGCGCACTGCAAGCCATCGACGCTTTCGAGAAAAAGCAGCCAGACCGCCCCGTGGCCGCCAACCTGCGCGCAAGCGTGCTGCTGGCCAAGGGCGACAACGCCGGCGCAAAACGGGCTTTTGAGCAAGCGCTGAAAATCCAGCCGTCATTCCTGCCCGCCGCGTCCGGGCTGGCCCAGCTTGCGCTTGCCGACAACAAGCCGACCGAAGCGCTGAAGTACCTGGACGATGTCCTGAAGGCAGCGCCCCAAAACGCGGACGCCTTGCTGGCCAGTGCCGCGCTCAAAGCCCGCACCGGGACATCCAAGCAAGACATCCTCGCCATGTTCACCAGTGCGATCCGCAGCGCACCGCAAAACGCGGCGCTGCACCTGGCATTGATCGAGCACCACCTAGCCGCCAAGGACACAAAAGCCGCGCTCGACGCCGCGCAGCAGGCCTCGGTGGCCTTGCCGGGTGACCCGGAAGTGATTGAAATGTTGGGCCGTGCGCAAGCCGCATCTGGCGACGCCAACCAGGCGATGGTCACCTTCAAAAAGCTGGCGCAATTGCTGCCCAACTTGCCGAACCCGCACATGCGCATGGCGCAGCTGCACCTGGCCGCCAAGAACCGGGAGGCTGAATCGCAAAGCCTGAAACGCGCACTGGCCTTGGCACCCGACAACCTGCGGGCGCAGCAGGCGCTGGTGAACGCGCATCTGGCCACTGGCAAGACCGCAGAAGCCGTTGAGCTTGTCCGCACCATCCAGCGGCAACATCCCGGCCTGGATTCGGGCTACCTGTTCGAGGGCACTATTGAGGGTGCGCGCCGCCGTTTCGATCTGGCGCTGCAGGCCTATCGCGCTGGGATGAAGGCCACCGGAGGCACCAGCGAACTGGCCATGGGCCTGCACACCACGCTGACCGCCATGCGGCAGCCGGCACAAGCCAATAGCCAGGCAGCAGACTGGCTCAAGGCCCATCCCACAGACACGGTGTTCCGCTTCTACCTGGGTGACTTGGCGCTGTCGCAAGGCGACCGCGTGGCTGCAGAGTCGCACTACCGCGACGTGCTGAAGCTGCAGCCCGACCAGCCACAGGCCCTCAACAACGTTGCCTGGCTGATGGCTGCTGCCAAAAAACCAGGCGCGCTGGCCATGGCCGAGAAAGCCAACCAATTGCAACCGGACAGCGCCGCGTTCATGGACACCCTGGCATTGGCCCTGGCCGCGGACGGCCAGCCAGCCAAAGCCGTGCAGCAACTGCAGAAGGCGCTGGCCATTGACGCAAAGAACCCCATGCTGCGATTTAACCTGGCCCGCTTTCTGATCCAGGCCGGCGACAAACCCGCCGCAAAAACAGAACTCCAGGCGCTGGCGGGTCTTGGCGAGGCGTTCCCTCGCCAGAAAGAGGTTACCGAGTTGCTGTCGTCGCTATGACAGCGGCACTGGTGGCAGCGGTGCCGGATCGCTGTCGTCGCTGTCGTCGCTGTCGTCGCGGGCGTCGTTGACGGCGTAGCGCCCTTGTGCAAACAGGCGCCCCGGGTCCAGCGCGGCCTTCAACCCTGACAGGATTTGCTGGTAACCGGGCTGGGTTTGTCGCATCAGGCCTTGGGCAAACGTGGGCAGGCGGTAAGGCAAGTAGCCCTCGGCGATGAGCGCGGCCAGCAGGGTGTCGAATGCCCGCCGGGCCCGACCGTCCTCGCCGTCAACGTCGCGGTCAAAGCTGATGCTGATCACATGCTCCAGGCAACGCCCGCTCAGGAAAGTTGTGGTGATTGCAGGCTCGTAACCGGCCGCCAGCAGGCGGTCGGTGGTGATCTTCTGCACGGCGTCGGCCTGGTCGCCAATAACTTCTGAAAGCACCGCGCACCAGATCAGGCCACAGCGGTCGCGGTCGGGGTCGGGGTGCGGTGGTGCTGGTTTACGCTTGCGCCAGTACACGGTGGGCAGAAAGCGGTCGGTTGGTATTCCCTTGAGCAGCCCGTACGCGGGGCCCAGCAAGTTGACTTGACGGGCCAGCCGCCCCGCACCCACGCGCGCCAGCAGTGGCTGCAAGCGCTGTAGCAGGGCCATTCGGGCATCACCAATGAAGATCAGGCGCGAGTCCAAGCCGCGCAAAGCCCACCGAAGCGCGCGTTTGCCCTCCCCAATTTCACCCGCCGTGCCGTACAGCGCGCCAGACCCATGCCAAGCCATCACGCCGTAGCGGTGTTGCTGGTCCGCCAGTGCCTGGCCTTGCAGTGGCCCGCCGTCCGGCACCTGGTCCCAGGGGAACTGGGTGAATGACGGCAACACCCGGTAGGCATTGCCCAGGTGAACCGCGCTGCGCAGGCGGCCCGACAGCCGCAGCGGCCGCAGCGCGTCGATGAGTGCCGGGTACTCCTCAGGCCGCTTCAGGCCGATGAAAAAAGCACAGGTGCGCTCTGGGGCCGGCATCAGCCAGACCGTCATGGCGGTGACGATGCCGAGACCGCTTTGGTAAAAAAGACCGTCGATTGACGGGCCCAGGCCGGGCATGTAGACATGCTTGGCCTTGACCGGCCCAAAAGCACCAAATCCGGTGTCGATGACCTCGCCGTCCGGCAGCACCACCTCCAGCGCGCACGCCTGCGCTGCGTGGTCTGCGTACGGGGTGTGGCCAAATCCGCGCTCCAGCGTATTGCCAATGACGCTGCATGCCGGGCTGGACCCGGCCGGGTCTAACCAGAACCGGCCGCCCCGGGCCTGCAAAAACGCGTACAGCTGCTCAAGCGTCACGCCGGGCTCAATGCGCACGTAGCCCAGCCGCTCGTCAAACAGCCTGATACGGTTCAGGCCGCTCAGGTTGATCACCCAACCGGATTGGGCCGGAGATGCTGAACCGTAACCCCAGTTCTTGCCGGTGCTCAGGGCATAAAACGGCACGCCCCGCGCCCGGCACAGGCGCACGACAGACGAGACTTGATCCACGGTTTGGGGGCACAGCACACCGTGGGCGTGCCGGTCAGTGCCAAAGGTTGCCTGGCCGTACGGCGCAACAGCCGCCGCATCGGCCCGCACGTTGTCCGCGCCCAGCAGGCGCACCAATTCGTCGATGAAGTCACTGGCCAGGGCGTGGGGCATTGCGGCAATGCGAGTGAACGGCGGAGCACTGGCTGTGCCCCCTAGCCAGTAGATCGACAGCACGACCCGCACTCTTGTTTTGAGAAGCGACAGGCGTTGATGGGCCGGCCGACTCTAACAGGCGATCCGGGGGCAGATGCGGGTGGACTGACCGGCGCTGCCGGCACCGTTGACCCCTGCCAGATGGTTGATTCACGATTGCACGGCGTGCGGCAGTGAAACCAACCCATCAACGAAAAAAGCCGACGCGAAACCCGCGTCGGCTTTTTGACTGCGACTTGAAAGTCAGCAGGTTCTGCTGGTGCTTACACCGACTTGGCAGTACGGCGGCGGCGGGCGATCCCGAGGCCGGCCAGCGCAGCACCAACCAGTGCCAGAGATGCCGGCTCCGGAACGACCGTGACATTCGAGGTCACGGTTTCGCTCAGTGTCAACTGGTAGCGAACGCCAGCGGTCAAAGCACCCGTGCGCGCCGCGAAGCTCCCGGTGCAAGAAGCGGTCAAAGGCCCGTTGCTGATCGCGTCCGCACCGAGACCGCGGTTCAAACTGCACGGGTCCAGCGTTTCGGTACCACCCGTGATGCCACCGACTGCGCCGTCAGGTGTCCATGCAAATACCGTCACTCCGGTGTCAGCGTTGGTCAGCACAAAGCTGAGCGACGTGCTGGCGCGCGCAATCAACGCCGGGTTCACATAAGCACGCAAATAGTCATCTGCGTTGAACTTGACGTCCACCTGCAGGCCATTGTTCGCCACTGTGAA
>JANPOW010000251.1:0-4595 GCA_031428185.1 Betaproteobacteria bacterium
ACCCCGGGCCGGGTGCAGACCCTGCCAAGACCACCTGCCTGCAGCAGACACCTAACATCCTCAGCCTGTCGCAACCCACCCGAGGACCTGGCCATGATCAGCGCCATGAACCACTTCACCATCCTGGCCGAAGACCGGCAAAAAACGCTGGACTTCTACCTCGGCGTCTTGGGCTTGCAGGATGGCCATCGGCCCGATCTGGGCTTCCCCGGCGCATGGCTGCATGCCGGTGATGGCCAACCCATCCTGCACATCGTGTTTGGCCGGCCGCTGCCCACCCAGCGCAGCGGGGTGATTGACCACATGGCCTTCAGCGCCCACGGCCTGCCCGCCACCACCGCCAAGCTCACAGCGGCCGGCATCAAGTTCAGCCTGAACCGGCAGGCTGAAAGCGGCATCTGGCAACTGTTTTGTTTTGACCCGAACGGCGCCCGCGTCGAGTTGGACTTCAACCCGACCGAAACACCCTGACGCGCATCGCGCGGCAACCCGCCCCGGGGTTAACACCCCTGGTCAGGCCACGGTCAGCCACGCGCCGCAAACTGCGGGCAGGCAGCACAACGCCACAGGCCCCTGGCCAGACCAGGTGGGTCACGGCGCACGGCGCCATCAGCAGCAAACAGGAGCAAGCGCATGAACATCGCCAAGACCACAGACGTGGTGGCCCGCATCCGGGCCAACCCCAAATACCACGAACTGAAGCGCAAACGCAGCAGCTTTGGCTGGTCGCTGACGCTGTTGATGATGGTGGTGTATTACGGCTACATCGCGCTGATCGCGTGGAACAAGGAGTTTTTGTCCAAGCCGCTGTTCAGCGACGGCAGCGTCACCACCATCGGTGTGCCCATCGGCATGGGCGTGATCCTGTTCACCATCATCATCACCGGCATCTACGTGCGCCGCGCCAACACCGAGTTTGACGCGTTGACCCACGACATCATCACGGACGCGCAATCATGAGCCGGTCATCTAACTTGTTGGGAACGCTTGCTGCACTGGTCGCACTGCTGGCTGCCGGCGCTGCAGTTGCTGCGGGCGCCGACGTGGGCCAGGCCGCCAAACAAGCCACCAACTGGACTGCCATCGGCATGTTTGGCGCCTTTGTGGCCGGCACCTTGTGGATCACCAAATGGGCCGCCAGCAAAACCAAGAGCGCGGCTGATTTCTACACCGGCGGTGGTGGCATCACTGGCTTTCAAAACGGCTTGGCGATTGCGGGTGACTACATGTCGGCGGCGTCATTCCTGGGTATCTCGGCTGCCGTGATGGCCGCGGGTTATGACGGCCTGATCTACTCCATCGGCTTTTTGGTGGGCTGGCCCGTCATCACCTTCTTGATGGCCGAGCGCTTGCGCAACCTGGGCAAGTTCACCTTTGCCGATGTGGCCGGTTACCGCTTCAAACAAGGCCCGATCCGCGCCTTTGCCGCTAGCGGCACGCTGGTGGTGGTGGCCTTTTACCTGATTGCGCAGATGGTGGGCGCAGGCCAGTTGATCAAGCTGCTGTTCGGGCTGGAATACTGGATGGCGGTGGTCATCGTCGGTGCGCTGATGATGGTTTATGTGCTGTTTGGCGGCATGACGGCCACCACCTGGGTGCAGATCATCAAGGCCTGCCTGCTGCTGGCGGGTGTCACCTTCATGGCCATCATGGTGATGGCGCAATTCAACTTCTCACCCGAAGCGCTGTTTGCCAAGGGCGTTGAAGTGAAAGCTGCGATTGCGCAAAACGCCGGCAAGACCCCGACCGAAGCCCAGAAGATCGGCCTGGCCCTGATGAACCCGGGCGGGTTCGTGAAAGACCCGATCTCGGCCATCAGCTTTGGTATGGCGCTGATGTTTGGCACCGCCGGTCTGCCGCACATCCTGATGCGCTTTTTCACCGTGCCCGATGCCAAGCAAGCGCGCAAAAGCGTGTTCTGGGCCACCACCTGGATCGGCTACTTCTACATGCTGATCTTCATCATCGGTTTTGGTGCCATCACCTTGGTGCTGACCAACCCCGAGTTTGCCGATGTGGCCAAGGGTGTGATCAAGGGTGGTGCCGGCACGGCCAACATGGCCGCGGTGCTGGTGGCCAAGGCGGTGGGTGGTGATGTGTTCTTCGGCTTCATCTCGGCAGTGGCGTTTGCCACCATCCTGGCGGTGGTGGCCGGGCTCACGCTGTCGGGTGCGTCCGCTGTCTCGCATGACCTCTACGCCACGCTGCTCAAGAACGGCAATGCCGACAGCAAGGCCGAGCTCAAGGTCTCGCGCATCACCACCCTGGCGCTGGGTGTGCTGGCGGTCACGCTGGGCATCGTGTTCGAAAAGCAGAACATCGCATTCATGGTGTCGCTGGCCTTTGCGATCGCTGCGTCGGCCAACTTCCCGGTGCTGTTCATGAGCGTGTTGTGGAAAGACTGCACCACCCGCGGCGCGGTGGTGGGTGGCTTTTTGGGGCTGATTTCGTCGGTGGGCCTGACCATCGTGTCGCCATCGGTGTGGGAGGTGACGCTGGGCAACCCCAAAGGCTCGGCCTGGTTCCCCTACACCTCACCGGCGCTGTTCTCGATGACCATCGGCTTTGTCGGCATCTGGTTGTTCTCGGTGCTGGACCGCAGCCCGCAGGCCGCCAAAGAGCGTGCCTTGTTTGACGCCCAGCAAGTGCGCTCGGAGACCGGCCTGGGTGCCTCTGGCGCGTCTGGCCACTGAGCCCCAACGCGCAAACCGCATGACGCCCAGGCCAGACGCCCGGGCCCTGCCAACCCGGGCCTTGTGCCCGGTTTTTTTTCGGTCGGCGTGTGGCTGGCCAAGCGGGCGCTGGCCACCATGCGGGATTGCTCTTTTGACGCCGCCTGGCGCACACGGCACAGTGCGGTGGTCCTGTCCACCCGAGCCCACACGATGAAACCGACGCTGCGCATCACCCTGCTGCTCTGCACCTGCTTGCTGGCCGGCCCCGGCGGCGCGGCCACTGACGCTGCGGCCCTGCGCATGCAAGCCCTGGCCGCCACCTGCGCCAACTGCCACGGCAGCAATGGCCATGCGGTGGATGGCAGCGCACTGCCCGGCCTGGCCGGCCTGCCAGCCAGCTACCTGGCCGAGCAACTGCAGGCCTTCAAGACCGGCCAACGGCCCGCCACGGTGATGCACCAGATCAGCCGTGGTTACAGCGACGCGCAGTTGCAAACGCTGGCCGCGTACTTTGCGGCCCAGCCACGTTGAGCGGCGGCCCAGCATGCTGCAACGCCGACACCTCATCAGCGCCGCCGGCCTGGCTGGCCTGGGCGCCTGCGCCACCCCGCCCCCCACGCCTGCCCCCAACATCCCCCGCAGCGCCCTGCCCGCGCGCACCCGGGTGGTGGTGCTTGGTGGTGGTTTTGGTGGCGCCACCGCCGCCAAGTACCTGCGGCTGTTTTCTGACCACCAATTGGAGGTGCTGCTGATCGAGCCAGACGCGGCCTTCATCAGCTGCCCACTCAGCAACCTGGTGCTGGGCGGCAGCCGCAGCCTGGCGGACTTGACCGTGCCCTACACCCGGCTGCAAAGCGCCCACGGCGTGCGCCATGTGCGCGACACGGTGGCCCGCATCGACGCTGCGGCCAAGCAGGTGGTGCTGGCATCCGGCCCCACCATCGGCTATGACAAGCTGATCGTCTCGCCAGGGGTTGACCTGCAGTTCAGCGCCATCGACGGCTTGACAGCGGCCCACCAGGCCGGCATCGCCCTGCATGCCTGGAAAGCCGGTGCCGAGACCACCGCGCTGCGCCGCCAACTGCAGGCCATGCCGGACGGCGGTGTCTACGCGCTGAGCATCCCGGAGGCGCCCTACCGCTGCCCACCCGGCCCGTATGAGCGGGCCAGCGTGATTGCCGCCTACTTCAAGGCGCACAAGCCTCGGTCCAAGGTGATCGTGCTGGACGCCAATCCGGACGTCACGTCCAAGCCCACGCTGTTCAAAAAGGTCTGGGCCGACGACTACCCCGGCCTGCTGGACTATCGGCCGCTGCACAAGCTGCAGGCGCTGGACGGCGCCCGCCGCACCCTGCGCTTTGAGCTGCATGACGATCTGCAGGCCGATGTCATCAACGTGCTGCCGCCGATGCGGGCCGGCGCCATTGCGCTGCAATCCGGCCTGGCCAACAGTGCTGGCGGGCGTTGGGCCGGGGTGGACTACCAAAGTTTCGAGTCCACCGCCCACCCCGACATCCACGTCATCGGTGACGCCATCCTGGCCGCACCCGCCATGCCCAAGAGCGGCCACATGGCCAACAACCAGGCAAAAGTGGCCGCCGCAGCGGTGGTGGCCAGGCTGGCCGGCTGGGACATCGACCCCGAGCCCATGCTGGCCAACACCTGCTACAGCTTTGTGGACGCCCAGCGGGTGGTGCACGTGGCCAGCGTGCACGCTTACGTCGCGGCTGAAAAAACCTACAAGCCGGTGGCCGGCGCGGGTGGTTTGTCAGCAGCGCCCACGCTGCAGGAGGGCCAGTACGCCTGGCACTGGGCCCGCACCATGTGGGCCGACATGCTGGCTTGAGACCCGCCAAGGCCGGCATGCAGCGCCGGCCTTGGCGACGACGGCGAGCACCTGCGCCGCTTGCGTGTCTCGTT
>JANPOW010000252.1:0-3972 GCA_031428185.1 Betaproteobacteria bacterium
GGGCCGGTGATGCTGACCGACCCGGCCATGGCGCGCAGCCTGTTGGCCGCCATGGGCCCTGGCACCCTGCAACTGGACCTGCTGTGCGTCGACCCCCTACTGGGCCTGCCGGACCTGGCCTCGCAGTACGCCACCGTCGACGTCTGGCCGCACGCCTTGACGATGGCCCTGGAGTGCCGCGGCAGCTTTGACGACTACTGGGCGCAGCGCGCCTCCGGCTTGCGCCAGAACATGCGGCGCCAGGTGCGCCAGGCCGAGGCGTTGGCGATGGCTTTTGAGCACCGCGTCATCGTGCAGGCCGACCAGCTCGCCGCAGCGGTCAATCGCTACGCCACGCTCGAATCCAGCGGCTGGAAAGGCCTGGTGCGCACCGCGCTGGCGCTGGACAACCCGCAGGCGGCGTTTTATGCCAATCTGTTGACGTCTTACGCCGCCACCGGACAGGCCGCCGCCCATGAGCTGTGGTGGGGCGACCAGTTGGTGGCGTCGCGCTTGATGGTGCATGCCAACGGCATGCTGGTGATGCTCAAGACCTGTTACGACGAAACCCTGGCCAACCAGGCCCCGGGTTGGCGCTTGCTGACGGCGTCGCTGCAAACCAGCTTTGCCAACCCGGCCATCCGGACCGTCGAGTTCTACACCAACGCCACGCAGGGCCAACTGCCGTGGGCCGACAGCACGCGCTGGATCCACCACCTCAGCATGTTTCGCCAGAATCTGGCCGGTCGGATCTGGCACGGCCTGCGCACCGCCCGGCACGTGCTGACCGGCAAGCTGCGGGCACCCGACCTGTCGTCCACCTTGGCGTCCAGCCACATCGCGCTCGATGGCCCGTGGCCGGCCGACGTGCTGCGGCTGTTCAAGCGGGCTGAGGACCACTCACCCGAGGTCTCGCCGGGTTGGTACCAGAACCTGCACCGCACCGTGTTCAGCCAGCACCCGGACGCTGCGCTGTGGCTGCTGCGCAATGCCACGGACGTGCTGGCGGCCGTTCCGGTGGTGGTGGATCGCAGCCGTCTGGGTGGCAAGCTCAGTGTGCTGGGCAACTACTACACCGCCTACTACGCACCCACGCTGGCCATCAACCTGTCGGCCACCGATCTGGCCGAGCTGTTTCGCCAAATCGTCAAACACTACCGGCCGTTGGGTCAACTGGTGTTCGAGCCGATGGACCCGGCTGCCGACACGGTGCTGCGGCTGCAATCGGCCCTGCGCCAAGCCGGGCTGGTGTGCCACCGCTACTTCCGCTTCGGCAACTGGTATTTGCAGGCCCCAGGCAGCTATGCCAACTTCCTGTTGGGCCGCAGCGCCAATCTGCGCAGCCGCATCAAACGCGCCAGCAAACGCATTGCCGACGAGGCGGGGCGGGTTGAGATTCTGACCACCGGCGGGGAACTGGAACGCGGCCTGGCCGCGTATTGGCAGGTCTACCGCGCCAGCTGGAAACAGGACGAACCCTACCCCGACTTCATCAACGGCCTGGCGCAGTGGGCGGTGCAGAACGGCGCCCTGCGCCTGGGCGTGCTGTGGCTGCAGGACCAGCCAATTGCCGCGCAACTGTGGCTGGTGGCCAATGGCAAGGCCGAGATCGTCAAGGTGGCCTATGACGAGGCCCACAAGGACTTGTCGCCCGGCACCGTGCTGACCGCAGCGTTGATGGCCCATGTGCTGGACCAGGACCGCGTTGGCGAGGTGGATTTCTTGATTGGTGACGACGCCTACAAACGCGACTGGATGAGCCACCGGCGCGAGCGCTGGGGCCTGGTGGCGCACAACCCTTTCAGTGTGCGCGGCTTGAGCGGCCTGTTGCGCATGCTGCTGGGCCGCCTGGCACGCAGCCAGCGCGCTTACCACAGCGGCAAGACGCCACCATGAGTTCAGTCCGCAAGTCCCTGGCCTTCTCGGCGCTGGACAGTTATGTCGGCCTGCTGCTGTCCATCGCCAGCACCGTGGTCATCGCCCGCATCCTGACGCCCGAGCAGACTGGCGTGTTTGCCGTGGCGGCGGTGTTTGCGTCGCTGGCCAGCACCTTCCGCGATTTTGGCGTGGCTGAGTACCTGATCCAGGAACGCGCGCTGACCGACGCCATGATCCGTGCAGCGCTCACCGTCAACATTGCCATTTCGTGGCTGATGGCGGTGCTGCTGTTTGTGCTGGCGCCGCTGGCGGCCGACTTTTACCGCTCACCCGGTGTGGCCCAAGTGATGCAGGTGCAGAGCATCAACTTTTTGCTGATCCCGTTTGGCGCGGTGACGATGGCCTGGTTCCGCCGCGAGATGAACATGAAGCCGATCTTCATCGCCGGCCTGGCGGCCAACATCGTCTCGTTCAGCGTGTCCATCACGCTGGCGCTGCACGGCTTTGGCGCCATGAGCCTGGCCTGGTCATCCCTGGCCGGTGTGCTGGTGACGGTGGCGCTGTCGGTCTGGATGCGGCCTGCCGCCTTCCCGCGCTGGCCGGGGCTGCTGGGCATCGGCCGGGTCTTGCAGTTCGGCAAGTTTGCCAGTGGCGTCTACATCTTCGGCCAGGCCGGCAAGGGTGCGCCGGAGATGATCATCGGCCGCGCCCAGGACATGGCGGCGGTGGGCATGTTCAGCCGCGGCAACGGTTTGGTGGAGATCTTCAACCGCCTGGTGCTGCGCTCCATCATGCCGGTGTGCCTGCCCTACTTTGCCAAGGGCGTGCGCGACCACGGCAGCCCCAAACCGGGCTTGCTGGTGACCATGTCCTACCTCACCGCGGTGGGCTGGCCGTTCTTGTTGATCATGGGCATCGGCGCCTATGCGGCCATCCGCCTGATGTACGGCGCGCAGTGGCTGGCCGCGGTGCCCTTGTCGCAGCTGCTGTGCGCGGCGGCGGCGGTGGAACTGGTCTATTACCCGGCCAAGGAGGCCATGCTGTCGCTGGGCAAGGCCAGGGAGAGCAACAGCCTGCAGATGGGCATCCAGACCCTGCGCGTGGCCGGCCTGCTGGCGGCGGTGCCGTTTGGCTTGGTAGGTGCCTGCTGGGGCCTGCTGGCCGCAGCAGTGCTGGGGGCAGGCTTGTCGCACTGGTATCTGGCCAGGTTGCTGGGGCTGCACCTGCGGGATTGCGTGGCCGCACTGTGGCCAAGTGCCGCAGTGAGCCTGATCGCCGCAGTGCCGATGGCCGTCTGGGCGCTGGTCTCGCCCCTCGGCGAACACAACTACGTTGTTGCTGGTGTGGTGGGCGGGGCGCTGTGCGCTGCATGCTGGATCGGCGCCCTGCGCGCGGTGAAACATCCGCTATGGTCCGAGCTTGCCGGCCTCGCCGGGCCGCTGTTTTCACGGCTGCGCCCTGCCAAGCGCACGTCGGCGCCATGCAAGTGAGATCGCCACTCTTTTCGCTCCCGCGGCCAGCCTAATGCGCATCCTCTACCACCACCGCATCGCGTCAAAAGACGGGCAGATCACCCACATCGAGGAGATGGTGCAGGCCCTGCAGGGGCTGGGCCATGAGGTGTTGATGGTCGGCCCCGACGTGCACAAATCAGACAGCGGCGAGGGTGGCAGCGCCGGCTGGGTCGGCTTGCTCAAGGCCGGGCTGCCGGGTGCACTTTATGAACTGGCCGAGGCGTCGTATGCGATGGTGGCCTATGTGCGCCTGATGCGGGCGGTCCGCAACTTCCGCCCCGACGTCATCTACGAACGCTATGCGCTGTACCAGCCGGCGGGCGTCTGGGTCAGCCGACGCACGGGCATCCCGTTGCTGCTGGAGGTCAATGCGCCGTACGCCATCGCACGGCGTAAATACAACCAGCTCAAGTTGGGCTGGTTGGCCAATCTTTTTGAGCACTACACCTTTCGCGGCGCCACCCGGGTGTTTCCGGTCACCCATGTGCTGGGCAACATGCTGGTGGATGTGGGTGTACAGCGTGACCGTATCAGGGTTGTGCCAAACGGCATCAACCCGCGTGACTTTGCCCAATTGCCCAGCACCGATGCCGCCAAGGCC
>JANPOW010000253.1:0-3855 GCA_031428185.1 Betaproteobacteria bacterium
TTCTTCGGCAAACCACTCGATGAAGCTGGCGCCGTAGACCACCTCACCACGCGCCTCGGCCAGCGGCTTGCCTTGCTCGGCGGTCATGATGCGGGCCAGGTCATCGGCGTGCTGCAGGATCAACGCGTACCACTTCATCAGGATGGCGCCGCGCTCTTTGGCGGTCTTGGCGCGCCACGGCCCCCAGGCTTTTTCAGCCGCCATGATGGCGTTGTGGCAATCCACTGGCCCCAGGTTGGCCACGTCGGCCAGCATGTTGCCGGTGGCGGGGTCAATCACCGAAAAACGGTTGTGGCCGGCGGCGCCCATCGCCACCCATTCGCCGTTGATGAGGGCGTCAGTCTTGAGCAGGCCGGCGTCAATCAGACTGGCCAGTGGGGAGGTGGTGGTGGGCATGGTGGGTCTCGTCAAAGCGTGGTGTGTGGCGGGTGATCGGCTGGCCAGCGCGAGGTTGCCAGCAGGCCGAAGGTTACAGCCAGTGCTGCGCCCCGGGGTTTGCCGCCAGTGGCTGGCGCCCTTTGGCAAAGCCGAATGGCGGCGCCCGGCAACTTTGGGCAGACTGGCGCCACTCCTTTGACTGCAGCCCCACCGGGCACCCCCGCATGCAACCCAATCTCCCTGGCGTCCAGGCCAGGCACCAGCAGGCGCTGGACGCCGGCCAGTTCCTGATCCAGCACTGCGGCGCCTGCCAGCGCCATGTCTACTTTCCGCGTGAGTTGTGCCCGCACTGCGGCGCCGCAGCGCCCGACTTTGTGGCGCCCGGTGGTGGTGGCACGCTGCAGGCCGTCACCGTGATCA
Source organism: Betaproteobacteria bacterium (assembly GCA_031428185.1). Lineage (GTDB taxonomy): Bacteria > Pseudomonadota > Gammaproteobacteria > Burkholderiales > Burkholderiaceae_C > Pseudaquabacterium. The sequence continues at coordinate 799 of JANPOW010000253.1, forward strand.
GCCGCAAGGCCGACAACGGTGGTGACTACAACGTCTGCATGGTGTTGCTGGATGAGGGGGTCAAGCTGATGAGCCGGGTGGATGGTGTGGCGCCCACTGCGTTGCAGGTGGGCCAGCGGGTGCGCGCCCGGGTGGTGCAGCAGGCGGGCAAAGGCCTGGTGGTGTTTGAGCTGGACGGTGCCGCTAAATGAGCAATACGAGCAATACGAGCAATACGACCTACCCGCGCGATCTCAGCCAACCCGGCGCGGCCCTCAAGGCCTTGCGCGGTAGCGCGGCCATTGCCGGCGTCGCCACCTTTGGCTGTGGTGAATCCCCTGGCTTCACCGAGATGGAGCTTCTGGCCCGCGCCGCCCACGCCGCTGTGGCCGACGCCGGCCTGACCATGGCCGACATCGACGGCCTGTGCACCGCCAGCGTGCTGAGCACCATGTGGCCGATGCCGGTTGTCGAATACCTGGGCCTCAACCCCACCTTTGTTGACGGCACCATGCTGGGCGGCAGCAGCTTTATCGCCCACCTGTTGCCGGCCATGCTGGCCTTGGCGGCCGGCCAGTGCAACGCGGTGCTGGTGTGTTACGGCAGCACCCAGCGCAGTGGGGTGATGAACCGCAAGGCGGTCGCCGAGGCGCGCCGCCAGATGGACCCGCAGCCTTATGAAATGCCGTATGAGCCGGTGCTGCCGGTGGCGGCTTACGCGCTGGCCGCGTCCGCCCACATGGCCAAATTTGGCACCACGCGGCACCAACTGGCTGAAGTGGCCGTGGCCGCGCGCCAGTGGGCGCAGCGCAACCCTGAGGCCTTTGAGCGTGGCCCGCTCAGCATTGACGATGTGCTGGCGTCCCGCATGGTGGCTTCACCGCTGACGGTGCGTGATTGCTGCCTGGTGACGGACGGCGCCGGCGCTTTTGTGCTGGTGCGCAGTGACCGGGCGCGCCACCTGCCCAAACCGCCCATCCATGTGCTGGGCACTGCCACCGCCTGCTGGCACCGGCAGATCTCGGCCATGCCGGATTTGACCGTGACCGCCGCCAGCCAAAGTGGCGCTGCGGCCTACGCCATGGCCGGCCTGTCGGCCAAGGACGTGGACGTTGCGGCGCTGTATGACGCCTTCACCATCAACACCATTTTGTTTTTGGAAGACCTGGGCTTTTGCGCCAAAGGCGAGGGCGGGGCGTTTGTTGAACACGGCGGCATTGCCCCGGGTGGCCGTCTGGCCGTCAATACCAACGGCGGTGGCCTGAGCTGCACCCACCCCGGCATGTACGGCATCTTTGCGCTGATCGAGGCGGTGCGCCAACTGCGCGGCGATGGCGGTGAGCGCCAGGTGGCGGGCGCGCAGATTGCGCTGGCGCATGGCAACGGTGGCACCTTGTCCAGCCAGGCCACCGCCATTTTGGGCACAGCGGCCACGCTGTGAGCGCAGCCGCGCGCTGTGCCTATGTGGCTCAGCGCGCCGTGTCCACCACCGTGCGGCCACGCACCGCACCGGCCAGCAGGCTGGGCGCGTAGGCAATTGCCTCACTCAGGCCGATCTCGCTGGCCAGGCTGTCCAACAGTGCGGCGGGCAGGTGGCGCGCCATCAAGGCCCAGGCATCACCGCGCTGGGTGTTGGGCACAAACACGCTGTTGATGCCGTACAGCGTGACACCACGCAGGATGAAGGGCATCACGGTGGTCGGGAAATCCCCGCCCTGGGCCAGCCCGCAGGCCGCCACCGCGCCGTTGAACCTTGTACTGGCGCACGCATTGGCCAGGGTGTGGCTGCCCACCGTGTCCACCACGCCGGCCCAGGTTTCTTTCTGCAGCGGCTTGGCCGGCGCGGCCAGCTCGGCCCGGTCCATGATGCGGGCAGCACCCAGGTGCTTCAAATAATCCGCCTCATGCGGCCGACCGGTGGACGCCACCACGCTGTAGCCCAGCGCGCCCAGCAGCGCCACCGCGATCGACCCCACACCACCGGCCGCACCGGTGACCAGCACCTCGCCGTCCCCCGGCGCCAGGCCGTGTTTTTGCAATGCCATCACACACAGCGCGGCGGTAAAACCTGCGGTGCCGATGATCATGGCGCTGCGCGCATTGAACGGCGCCGGGATCTTGAGCAACCAGCCGGCCTGCACACGCTGGCGCTGCGTCAGGCCGCCCCAGTGGTTTTCACCCAGGCCCCAGCCGGTGACGACCACCGCATCGCCGGGCTGCCAATCCGGGTGGTGGCTCTCGCGCACCGTGCCGGCCAGGTCAATGCCCGGCACCAGCGGCCAACTGCGCACCACCGCGCCTTTGCCGGTGATGGCCAGTGCATCTTTGAAGTTGAGCGTGGAGTGGGACACGTCCACCGTCACCTGCCGGCTGGCGGCGTCGGGCAACTGGCTGTCGTCCAGCGTGGCCAATTCGGCGTGGGTGGATTTGTCGGCGTTCTGTGTCAGCAGGATGGCTTTGAACATGGTGGGGCACCTTGGCTTGGCGATGTGAATTGGCGACGTGAATCGGCGGTATGAATCGGCGGTATGAATTGGCGCTGGAATCGGGGCTGGTCGGGGCGCTTGCACCCGCTCAGCCGTGGCGCTGTGCCCAGCCCTGGATGATGGCATGCAGCCGGTCCAGCCCATCGGTCAGCGCGGCCGGACCGGGCTGCAGGATCAAAGGCGACTTGACCTCATGCAGCTCCGCGTTCTGCACTGCCGGCACATCGGCCCAGCCTGGCCGTGCTGCCACGGTGCCGGGCTGGAACTTCTTGCCGCACCAACTGCCGATGATGATGTCGGGCGCGGCTGCCACCACCTCCAGCGGGTCGGCCACGATGCGGCCCTGGCCCAACGAGGCCAATGCGCGCTGCGGAAAGATGTCGTCACCACCGGCCACGCCCACCAGCTCACTGACCCAGCGGATGGCGCTGATCTGCGGGCTGTCCCACTCCTCAAAATACACCCGGGGCCGGCGCCCAGTCTGTTGCTGCAGCAGCGCAGCCGACTGGCGCACCTGCTCCACATGCCCGGCCAACTGGTTGGCATAAACCTCAGCCGCAGCGGCCTGGCCCACCAGCGCGCCCAGCCGCCG
>JANPOW010000254.1:0-9830 GCA_031428185.1 Betaproteobacteria bacterium
CGAACAGGTCTGCAGTGGTGCAACCGGCCATGCCGAGGTGGTGCGCTTGCGTTTTGATCCGGAGCAAAATCAGCTGCGTGAGCTGCTCGAGGTCTTTTTTGTGGTGCATGACCCGACCACGCTGAACCGCCAGGGCAACGACGTGGGCACCCAGTACCGGTCAGGGGTGTATTGGCACCGGCCCGAGCAAGCCGAGGTGGTGCAACAGGTTGTGGCCGAGCTGAACACGGCGCTGTGCGGTGGGGTGGTCACCGAGGTGGCGGCCGAGGCCAACTACTGGCCGGCCGAGGCCTACCACCAGCACTACTTTGCCAACCACCCGGGTCAGGGTTATTGCGCTTATGTGGTAGCGCCCAAGGTCAAGAAGTTTCAGCAGACCTTTGCCAAACTTCAGCAGACCTTTGCCAAACGGGTGCGCGGCTGACCGGTGCGCGGGCGGATGCAGTGATGGCGTTGGCTCATGGGGCCAGGCGCTCGCGCACCCAGGCGCTGCCGTCCAGCCGGTAACGCAGCCGGTCGTGCAGACGGCTCTTGCGGCCCTGCCAGAACTCCCAGCGGTCCGGCACCAACCGGAAACCACCCCAGTGGGCTGGCCGCGGTGGTTGCAGCATGAACTGCGCGGCATAGCGTGCAGCCTGGGTGACCAGTACGGTGCGCGAGGGGATCACCTCGCTTTGCGGCGACGCCCACGCGCCGATGCGTGAATCGAGCGGGCGCGAGGCGTAGTAGGCGTCCGCCTCGGCATCGGCCACCCGCTCGACCATGCCCTCGATGCGCACCACACGCTCCAATTCGACCCAATGAAACTGCAGCGCTGCCACCGGATGCACCGCCAACTCCTGGCCTTTGCGGCTGTTGAAATTGGTGTACCAGACCAGGCCGCGGGCATCAACGCCCTTGATCAGCACGATGCGGGTGGACGGCCGGCCGCAAGCGCCCACGGTGGCCAATGTCATCGCGTTGGGTTCGGGCACCTCAGCTGCGATGGCTTGTTGCAGCCAGGTCTCAAACTGCACCAGCGGCAGTTGCGCGGCAGCGGACTCATCCAGTTCAGCCCGTTCGTAGCTTTTGCGCAGATCAGCGATGCGGTGGTCCATCAACACAGTATGCCGCCAGCCCGGCGGCCCGGCCTGCTTGCCACGCTCGGTGGCTCACCCTTAGGTGATAGGCCTTAAGTGAAGCTACGACTGTTGAGCCGGTCTGGCCGCCCCCATGCTTGAAGGCATCAGCGTCCGGCGGGAGTCCGAAGGCGTATGGAGCATCGAGTCATGAAACCCCAAGCTGTTGTTGTGGTACTGGCGGCCGGCAAAGGCAGCCGCTTTGCCGGTACTGGGCACAAGTTGGCCCAGGCGCTGGGCGTGGCCAGCGTGCTGGGCCAGACGATTGCCAACGCCATCCAGAGCCGGCTGCCGGTACTGGTGGTCACGACGGCGGCGCTGGCCGCTGAAGCTGCGCGTTGGGTGGCACGGCGAGACATCGTGCTGCTGCCTGAGGTTGACGCTGTCGGCGCCACGGCGGCCGGCCAGGATGGCGCGCTGGGCATGGGCTACTCCATTGCCCAAGGTGTGGCGGCGCGGCCGCAGGCGGCGGGTTGGCTGGTACTGCCAGGTGACATGCCACTGGTCAAGCCGGCCACCTTGCTGGCGGTAGCGGCGGGCTTGGCCCAGGCGCCGGTGGTATACGCGCAGTACCTGGGCCGGCGTGGTCACCCGGTCGGCTTTGCGGCTGAGTTGTTCTCTGAACTGGTGCAATTGCGGGGCGATGAGGGCGCCCGCCGCATCACCGCGCGCTACCCGTCACTCGGGCTTGAGCTGGACGACGCGGGCGCGCTGATGGATGTGGACACCGAGGCCGATCTGCGCACAGTGCGTGGCCACGCCGGCAACGCGGTGGCAAACCATCTGACCTGAGCCGGGTGCCGTGCTCAGGCCAGGCCCTGGCCCTGCGCCAAGGCCAGCAGGCGGGCACTTTCTCGGTCACACATCTGGTGCTGGTGCAGGGATTGCGCGGTGCGCACCAGGTAGTCCAGCGTGCTGCCGTAGCGGCCCTGGGCGTGGCGCAGGATGTGCAGCATCTGGCTGTCATCGATGCGGCCCGTGTAGTTGGGGCTGTGTCGGCTGAGCGTGAAGGCAAGTGCCATCACCTCGCCGCCACTGGTGTGGCAGCGCAGCCAGCGCGGGTCATAAACCCCGTTGGGCATTTCGCGCTGCCACAGGCGGGGCAATTCGTCCGCCGCGCGATGGCGCGGAATGCGGAACACCATGCCCCGGCACATGCCGCCCGAGATCAATGCGTACACCAGCCCGGGCTGCTCGGGTGAGCCACGGTTCACCCGCGACTGCATCTGGAACGCCCGGTGCCAGCCGCGCACCAACGCCGGCCGGTGTTCAGCGGCATCAAATTCAGGCCGCCAGATCAGTGAGGCATAGCCAAACACCCACAGATCAGACTGGCCACCCCACTGCTGGTGCACCTGCTCCAGCATGGCGGTGGTGTCGCGAACCTGGCGCAAGTTCATCGGGCTGAGCATGCCAGAGCGTGGCGTTGGCTATCCACTGAATTGATCGGAAGACGTTGACGATGTAACCAGGTTACTCAATAATCAATCATCAAGTTACCGGTTTGACGTATGAAAAACCCCATCGTTGAAGTGACCCAGCGCATCCGTGAGCGCAGCACGCAGCAGCGCGGCGCCTACTTGCGCCAACTGCAGCGCCTGCAAGACCGGCCGCCGGGCGCTGAACGCATGGGCTGTGCCAACGTGGCGCACGCATTTGCGGCCATGCCGGCTGACCAGCGCCTGCGCGTGGTGGCCGAGCGGGCGCCCAACCTGGCGGTGGTGACGGCCTACAACGACATGTTGTCGGCCCACCAGCCGTATGAGGGCTACCCCGCGCTGATCCGCGATGAAGCCATGCGCCACGGCGCCACGGTGCAGGTGGCGGGTGGTGTGCCGGCCATGTGTGACGGCATCACCCAGGGCTTGGCCGGCATGGAGTTGTCGCTGTTCTCACGCGACACCATCGCGATGGCCACGGCGGTGGCGCTGACCCACGATGTGTTTGACGGCGCCCTGCTGCTGGGCGTGTGCGACAAGATCGTGCCCGGGTTGTTGATCGGTGCGCTCAATTTTGGCCACCTGCCGTGTGTGTTTGTGCCGGCCGGGCCGATGTCCACCGGGCTGTCCAACGGCGCCAAGTCCAAGGTGCGTGAGCTGTTTGCCCAGGGCCTGGTGGGCCGGGCTGAGCTGCTGCAGGCCGAGCAGGCGGCCTACCACGGTGCTGGCACCTGCACGTTTTATGGCACCGCCAACAGCAACCAGATGCTGCTGGAGGCCATGGGCCTGCATGTGCCTGGCGCGGCTTTTGTGCATCCGCATGACGGCCTGCGTGACGCGCTCACCCGTGAATCGGTGCGCACCCTGCTGGGCATTACCCGGCGCGCCCGCTACACCCCCATCGGGCAACTGGTGGACCAGCGGGTGATCGTCAACCAGAAGGTGGCCATGCTGCCCACCGGCGGCTCAACCAACCACCTGATCCACTGGGTGGCGGTGGCGCGCGCCGCCGGCATGCACATCGACTGGACCGACTTTGCTGATTTGTCCGCCGCCGTGCCGCTGTTGGCGCGGGTGTATCCCAACGGCGCAGCGGATGTGAACCAGTTCCAGGCCGCCGGTGGCACCGGTTATGTGCTGCGTGAGCTGCTGGACGCGGGTTATCTGCACGCCGTTGTGCTGACGGTGGCCCATGGTGGCATGGCGGCGTATGGCCGGCTGCCGCAGATGGTGCAGGCTGAGACCGAAGATCAGCCCACGCTGGCCTGGGCCGACAGCCCCGCCGCGTCCGGTGATGACAGCATCCTGCGGCCGGCCACGGCGCCGTTCTCGGCCACCGGTGGCTTGAGGTTGCTGCTGGGCAACCTGGGCCGGTCGGTCATCAAAGTGTCGGCCGTGCCTGACGACCGCCATGTGATCGAAGCACCGGCGCGGGTGTTTGACAGCCAGGAGGGCTTGTTGCAAGCCTTCAAGGCCGGTGAGCTGACGGGTGACGTGGTGGCGGTGGTGCGCTTCCAGGGCCCGCAGGCCAACGGCATGCCCGAGTTGCACAAGCTGACCCCGCCGCTGGCCGTGCTGCAAGGCCAGGGCCACCGGGTGGCGCTGGTCACCGATGGCCGCATGAGTGGTGCGTCAGGCAAGGTGCCGGCGGCCATCCATGTCAGCCCCGAGGCGCTGGCTGGCGGCCCGCTGGCCCGGGTGCGGGATGGCGATGTGATCCGCCTGGACGCGGTGGCCGGCACGCTGATGGTGCTGGTGGACGAGCTGGTGTGGGCCGCCCGCACCCCCGCCACGCTGCGGCCCGAGCAGGCCGAGGACAACGCCAGCGGCCTGGGCCGCACGCTGTTTGGTGGCATGCGGCGCACCGTGCGCAGCGCTGAAGAAGGCGCGGTCACCTGGCTGTGACCGGCTGACAGACTTTGCCGGTTCACCGGCTGCCACCACTACCCCATCTTTTTGACGAGGATTCCGATGCTCAACACCCTCAGCCTGGCCAGCCACGGCCCCGTGATCCCGGTGATCGTGCTGCAACGGGTGCAAGACGCAGTGCCACTGGCCGAAGCGCTGCTGGCCGGTGGCATCAAGGTGCTGGAGGTGACGCTGCGCAGCCCCGTGGCGCTGCACTGCATCGCGGCCATCGCCAAAGCCCTGCCCGAGGCCATCGTGGGTGCCGGCACCATCCGCAACGCAGCCGACGCCCAGGCCGCGCTGGACGCCGGCAGCCGCTTTGCCGTCAGCCCGGGCTACACGGCCGATGTGGGTGCCGCCTGCCGGCGCATCGGCCTGCCGCTGCTGCCGGGTGTGGCCAGCGCCAGCGAGGTGATGGCGGCCAGCGCCGATGGCCTGGGCTTCTTGAAGTTCTTCCCGGCCGTGCAGGCCGGTGGCTTGGCCATGCTCAAGGCGCTGGGCGGTCCGTTTCCGGACATCGTGTTCTGCCCCACCGGTGGCATCAGCCTGGACACCGCGCCGCAGTTTCTGGCGCTGCCCAATGTCAAGGTCTGCGGCGGCTCGTGGTTGACACCGGCGGACGCGGTGGCAGCCGGTGACTGGTCCCGCATCACCCGGCTGGCGCGTGAGGCGCAGGCCCTGCGGGCTTGAGCTTCGCCGCTTGACGGCGGCCCCCGCGCCAGTGTCGTCCGCTCAGCCCTCCTGGCGCTCGATCAGCTCGATCTTGTAGCCGTCCGGGTCGGTGATGAACGCGATCACCGTGCTGCCACCCTTGACCGGCCCAGGCTCCCGGGTGATGGCGCCGCCCAGCGCGGCAGCCCGGCTGCGCAGTGCGTTGCAGGTGGCCGCCACATCGGCCACGCCAATGGCCACATGGCCGTAACCTGTGCCCAGGTTGTACTGGTCCACGCCGTGGTTGTAGGTCAGCTCGATCTCGGCCTGGCCCGGGTTGCCGCCGTAGCCCACAAACGCCAGGTCGTAGCGCTGCTCGGGCCGGTGGGTGGTGCGCAGCAAGTCCATGCCCAGCACCTGGGTGTAGAAGTCAATGGCGCGTTGCAGGTTGCCAACCCGCAGCATGGTGTGCAGCAAACGCATGGTGATTCCTTTTTAATCGGTTGAGCCGGCGGCAGTGTGCCCGAGTTGCAGCCGGGCACAGTCGATCAGGCGAGCACGGTTCAGCGTGCTTCGCGGTCCAGCCAGATGCCCAGACCCTGGGCGTTCAGTTCGATGTCGAGCGCCAGGCCGCCAAGTGCGGCGGGCACATCCGCCACGCCGTGTTGCTGCAGGCGGGTGGCACACAGTGCGCTCAGCCCGGCGTGCAGGGCGCGGTGGCGGTCGGGCGCGGTGCGCAGCCCCACGGCCAAGGCCACCATCGCGTCGATCTGTGCCAACAGCAGGCCAGCCAGGCGCTGCACATCAGCCACCCTGCCGTAGTGGGTGAGGTACATGCACAGCGGTTGCTGTGCCAGCAAGCGGGCGATGGACTGCTTCAGCGCGTCCGGCTCAAACTGCACCGGGGTGGACGTGGGCATCACCCAGGCGCCGGCGGCGGTGTCCAGCTCGCGGTAGCTCAGGCCAAAGGTGTCACCGGTAAACCAGCCCTGGGTGCGCGCGTCCCACAGGCAGTGGTGGTGGCGTGCATGGCCGGGGGTGTCGATCACCAGCAGCGGCCGGCCACCTAGCAGGATGGTTTGCATATCCGCTGTGGCCTGCACCCGCTGCGCCGGCACCGGCACCAGCGTGCCGTAGGCGCGGTCCATCTCGGCCTGGCCATACACCGCCAGTGCACCCTGGTACAGCGCCTGCGGGTCCACCATGTGGCGCGCCCCCCGCGCATGCACCACCAGCGTGGCGTTTGGCAAGGCCTGCATCAACAGCCCCGCGCCGCCTGCATGGTCGAGGTGGACATGGGTGGGAATGACGTAGTCCACCGCAGCACGCGGCAGGCCCAACTCGTCCAAGGCGGCCAGCAGGCGCGGCACCGCAAAGTTGGTGCCGGTGTCGATGAACGCAGCGCGTCCATGCTCCACCAGCAGGTAAGCGGCGTCAAACAGCGGCCGGTGAAAGCCGGTGTCGATGACATGCACACCACCCTCCAGGGTTTGAAGATAGGGCAGGGCCATGTTGGGAGATTGCCAATCGGTTGGACGAATAAAAAAGGGGCAGGCGATCACCCTGCCCAGTTCGATTTTTGGCGGTGATTGCGGTGCTGCTGACTGGCGCTGTCAAGCCGGCCGCAGCAGCAGGTGGTCAGCCTTGCGCGTTGGCCTGCAGGGCCCACAGCCGGCCCAGATCGGCCGCACCGTCACTGCCTTGCACGCTGCGCAACACCTGCACGGCTTTGGCCTTGTTCTTGCCGGCTTGCAGCATGGCCAGGCCCAGCCGCAGCTTGGCGTCTTCAGGGCGTTTCAGGCCACCCTTGGCCATGCCTTGTTCAATCAACGTGATGCCTTTGTCGGCCTGGCCCATGCTGGCGTAGGTGTAGCCGATCTGCACCAGATCATTGCCGTCCTTGACCGCGGCGGCAGCGGTGGCACGTTGGTCGATGGACGCCTTGGCTTCAGCCTCTTGTTTGTTGGCAAGATCACGCAGGCGCTGATGGCGACCGGCTTCTGCACCCGTGCCCAGCACACCTGCGGCAAAGCCCTTGTCGACAATCGCCTTTCCCTCGGTGGGCAGGCCGGCCTGCAGCGCCAACTGGCTCATCTCCATGAACTCATCGGACTTGGTCAGCGAGCCGGTGGCCAGCTTGAGCCGCATCACGTCCAGCGCAAAGCGCTCAGAGAACCCACTCTTGCGCGGCAGCCTGGCCAGGTAGATGGCCCAGTATTCCTTCTTGGGATGGGTGAACAGCAGCTTTTCAAGGGTGGCCGCCTGGCCCGCCGTGATGCCCGTGCGCGATTGCGCGTCGGCCAGCCGCAGCAGGTCACCCTCGTCAGGCCGCCGGCCCGCTTGCTCGGCGGCATTCACTGCGGCAGCGGCCTCTTTGGCAATGGCACCGTAGTCACCGCTGGAGCCTTGCAGATAGGCCTGCAACTGGCGCAGCGTTGCGCTGCCATTGCCCGCAGCCTGGGCTTTTTGCACCCACTGGCTGGCTTTGGCGTTGTCCTTGGCCGCCGCGTAGGCCGACGCAATCTGCTCGGCAACCTGGCCTTGCTCAGCGCCGGAGACCTTGCCATAAACCGACTCCAGCGCCTGGATGGCCGTGGCGTTGTCGCCGGCACGCTGCGCCGCAGCGGCGCGCATGCGCTCAATCTGCAAAGTCTCGGCGGCAGTCTTGTTGGCAGCGCCGTCGGCCTCCCGCACCTTGGCCAGCGCCTCTCTGCCCTTGCCGGCCTTGATCAGGTCATAGGCTTGCTGCAAGGGTTTGCCCACTTCAGGCCGCAGCGCCTGCGCCCGGGCGCTGCTGACCAGGCTGAGCGCCAGGGCCAGCACGCTTGCCGCAGTGATGGAGGAAAACGTCGTCATGGTCGGCTCAATTCATGAACTGTTCGTTGCCAACCAGCCCGATCTTGGTCACCCCAAGCCGCTGCGCACTGGCCATCACCATGGCCACCACCTTGTAGCTCACCAGCTTGTTGGGCCGCAGATGCACCTCGGGCTGGTCGGGCAGGGTGGCCAATTGGGCCAGGCGGTTTTCCAGGTCGGCGCGGTCCGTGATGATGGTGCCGTTCCAGCCGATGGTGCCGTCAAAGTCCACGTCGATGCGCACGATCTCGGGCGGCTTGGGTGGTGCGCTGCTGGGCCCCACCGGCATGTTCATCTTGACCGCATGGGTCTGGATCGGGATGGTGATGATCAGCATGATGATCAACACCAGCATCACGTCGATCAGCGGCGTGGTGTTGATGTCCATCATCGGCGCGTCGTCATCGCCGCCGCCGCCTACTTGCATGCCCATGGTCTTGCTCCCCTGCTCTTATTGGTTGGGTGGCGCTTCGGTGATGAAGCCCACCTTGCCGATGCCGGCGCGCTGGCAGGCCACCACCAGGCGGCCGACACTCTCGTAGCGTGCGTCCTGGTCACCCCGGATGTGCACCTCGGGCTGCGGGTCCTTCACGGCTTCAAGCTTGAGTGCCTTGACCACCGATTCGGTGTCCGGCATCTTGCGCGTGTTCCAGTACACATCACCGTCCTTGCTGACTGCCAGCAGGATGTTCTCCGGCTTGGTCTGCGTGGGCACGTTGCGCTCTTTGGGCAACTGCAGCGTGATGCTTTGCGTGACCACCGGAATCGTGATCAAGAAGATGATCAGCAGCACCAACATCACGTCCACCAGCGGCGTGGTGTTGATGGATGAGTTCATCTCGTCTTCGTCGCCGTCTGGCGACCCGACTGCCATCGCCATGACGCTTACCGACGGCCGGCCAGCAGCACGTTATGCACGTCGCCCGAAAAGCTGCGCACCTTCTCCATCACCGTCTTGTTGCGCCGGATCAGCCAGTTGTAGCCCATCACCGCAGGCACCGCCACGGCCAGGCCGAAGGCAGTCATGATCAGCGACTCACCCACCGGGCCGGCCACTTTGTCGATGGACGCTTGGCCGGCAATGCCGATGGCCGTCAGCGCGTGGTAGATGCCCCAGACCGTGCCGAACAGGCCGACAAACGGTGCGGTTGAGCCGACAGTAGCCAGCACCGCCAGGCCGTCCTGCATGCGGCTCTGGATGTTGCCCACCGCACGGTCCACGCTCATGGTGATCCAGGTATGGCGGTCGATGCTCTCGACCAGCGTGCCCTCGTGGTGGTCATCGGCCCGGACACCTTGCTCGGCGATGTAGCGGAAGGCGCTGCCATCGGCCAGGGTGGTGGCGGCTTGTTTCATGCTGCCGGCTTTCCAGAAGCTCTCATCCACCGCCTTGGCGCTCCTGAGCATCTTGTTTTGCTCAAACAGCTTGGTGAAGATCACGTACCACGAGGCCATGCTCATGATGATCATGATGATCAACGTGCCGCGGGCCACAAAGTCGCCCTGGTTCCACAGCGCATCCAGGCCGTAGGGGTTGGCGACCTCTTCTTTGCTGACCGCGCCAGCCGCTGCCGGGGCGGGCAGCGCAGCCGGTGTGGCCGCAGGTGCCGGGGCCACCACCGCCGGCGCGGAGGCCTGGGCCAGCGCAGTGGTGGGTGCAGCGGCCAGTGCGACCAGTGAGAACAACACAGCGGCCAGCGGCGCGCGCACGATTTGCATCAGGGACATGGAGACTCCAGGAAGAGGGATTCGGTAACAAAAGCGCCAGCGCGTGGGGTGGCGCCAGTGGACTGACGCGTGGTCAGTCCATTTTCCAGACGTAGTCAACAACGGTGGCGCCGCCCACAGCCTTGCCGGC
>JANPOW010000255.1:0-7254 GCA_031428185.1 Betaproteobacteria bacterium
AGGTGTTCTGCAGCGTCGGCAGCGCTGAGGGTGGCCGCATCGGCAAGTTGGCTGGCATTGGCCAGCGCCTGGCCCAACGGGTTGGCCAGCAGCGCAGCCAGTGCCTGCGCCAGCGGCGCCTTGGGCAGCAGGTGCAGCGCACGGGCATTGGCCGGCGGGCTGCACAACAGGCCGTTGGCCAGCAAGTGGCCGCGCTCACTTTTACTGCGCAGGTCCAGCACCAGGCCAAAGCGCTGCACCCAGCGTGCGGCTTCGTCCAGCAAGGCTTGCGGCGCACCTTGCAGCAGCTCAAATTCAAGCTCACACACCACCACCTGCCGGCCGGCGGCGTGGATGTGGCCTTCGTCCAGCGCCAGCTCGATCAAGGCCGCACCACGCCGCAGCACACGCCGGGTGCGCAGCACGTCAGTGGCAAAACGCTCCACCAGCGGTGGCTGGCCGGCGCTGGCCAGCAGGCGCTGCAGCGCGGCACCGGCGGCACTGCCGTCGTGACGCCGGACGTCAATGGCGGGGCGGCTGCCGGCGGGCGCGTTGGCGGGCAGATCAGGCAGCACCACGTTGTGCTCGAAGCGCTGCATCGGTGTGGCGCCTTCGGCTTTCAGCGTCTGCACCCACTGCGGGCCCTCTCGCCGCAGGCGCAGCGCCGTGCGGGCCTGGGCCAGGTGCTGGCCCACCGTGTCCACATACACCGCCGCCAGCGGCTGCAGCACCGCGCTGCGGCTGGCCACGGCGCGCTGCAGTGCGGCCAGGCGGGTGGGTGGGATGCGGAACTTCAACTCGATTTCGACCGACATGGTGGGCATGCTGCCACGGCGCCACCCTGGCAACCACCCTGGCAACCAGCCCCGGCCGCTTAAACTTGCCGGTTGCCCCTGATGCTGGAGACCACCCATGCCGCTGCTCTGGAAGCCCTACACCTCCGACGTCACCCAGTTCATCGACAGCCTGAAGGCAAAAAAGCCCACGCTGGAAGCCGAACAGCGCGCCGGCCGCGCCCTGCTGTGGGACAAGCAACTTGACCGCGCGGCCGAGCAGGGTTTTGAGGCCGCACGGGTGGCGCAGACGCCCTATGTCTACTTTCCGCGCCAGAAGCCGCGCTGACACCAGGCCAGCACGCTGACCCGGTTGCCCGCAGCACTCCGCACCACTGATCCGGCCTGAGCAGCGCTGCGCGCCATGCCTGACAGCCCCAACACGGCCGACATCAGCGCGCGCCCGCTGAGCGCTCTGCCCCTGCTGCCCGGTGACGACGGCGCCGCTGCAGCGGCGCTGGCCGACGCGTTGCCCGTAGACCGGGTGGCGCTGGCCCGGCTGTATGGCGAGCCGCTGTTCCGCATGCCGCACGACCTCTACATCCCGCCGGATGCGCTGGAGGTGTTTTTAGAGGCGTTCGAGGGCCCGCTGGACTTGCTGCTGTACCTGATCCGGCGCCAGAACTTCAACATCCTCGACATCCCGCTGGCAGACGTGACGCGCCAGTACCTGACTTATGTGGACCAGATCCGCAAACACAACCTGGAGCTGGCCAGCGAGTATTTGCTGATGGCCGCCATGCTGATCGAGATCAAATCACGCATGCTGTTGCCGCCCAAGAAAACCGAGGCCGGTGATGACGGGCTGGACCCACGCGCCGAGCTGGTGCGCCGGCTGCTGGAGTACGAGCAGATCAAACTGGCCGCTGCCCGGCTGGACCGCCTGCCGGTGATCGGCCGCGATTTTTTGAAAGCGCAAATCCACATCGAGCAAAGCCCCACAGCCCGCCTGCCGGACGTGGTGGTGGCTGATTTGCAAGCCGCCTGGGCCGACATCATCCAGCGCGCCAAGCTCAACCAGCACCACCTGATCCGCCGCGAGCAGTTGTCCGTGCGTGAGCACATGAGCACCATCCTGCGCCGCCTGGGCGGCCGGCGCTTTGCCGAGTTTCATGAGCTGTTTGATACCAGCAAAGGCATGCCGGTGCTGGTGGTCACCTTCATCGCGATGCTGGAGCTGGCGCGTGAGCACCTGCTGGAGATCACCCAGGCCGAGGCCTTTGCGCCAATCTACGTGCGGCTGGCCTATCAGCCCATCTGAGCGACACACGGCCGACACACGCGCGCCACCACACCATCCCGGGCAAGCCCGCCGGCACCTTCGGAGCACCCCCCAGATGGCCATCAAAGCCACGATTTACAAAGCCCACCTGCAAATCGCCGACATGGACCGCAATGTCTACGGTGACCATGCACTCACACTGCCGCTGCAGCCGTCCGAGACCGAAGAACGGCTGATGGCGCGGGTGCTGGCCTACGCGCTCAATGTCACGCCCGATGATTTGCATGGCACCCTGCAACTGGCACGCGGCATGGCCGACGCGGACGAGCCCGACCTGTGGCACAAGGATTTGACCGACCAGGTGCTGCACTGGATCGAGGTGGGCCAGCCGGCTGATGAGCGCCGCCTGGCCAAGGCCTGCGGCAAGGCGCGCCGCGTCACGCTGTACTGCTACAGCTACTCGGCCCACATCTGGTATGCCGGCATTGCCAACAAGATCACCCGGCTGCGCAATCTTGAAATCTGGCAAATTCCGTCCGAGCAAAGCCAGGCCTTGGCCGGGCTGTGCACCCGGTCCATGCAGTTGCAGATCAGCATCCAGGACGGCCAGGTGTTTGTCAGCGACGGCAATGCCACGGTAGACCTGCAGCCGCAGGCCTTGTGGCGCGGCGGCCAATGACGCACAGCCGGTGGCCAGCGTGATCGCCCACCGCCGGCGCCGGCGCCTGCTGCCCGCTTTGATCCACCTTGTTGTGGCCTTGACCGGCCTGCTGCCCATGACCGCGTCTGCCGCACTGCCCACCACCGCACCCATCACCGCACCCACCACCGCGCCCGCCGCCACACCGGTGGCCGAGACCGACCCCTACCTGTGGCTGGAAGATGTGCAGGGCGAGCGGGCGCTGGCCTGGGTGCGTGAGCGCAATGCCGAGTCGCGTGCCGCACTGCAGGCCCAACCGCGCTTTGCCGAGATGCGAGCGGCGTTCCGCGCCGTGCTGGATTCACGCGACAAGATCCCCTACGTCAGCCGGCGGGGTGGCGCGCTGTACAACCACTGGCGAGATGCCGAGCATCCGCGTGGCCTGTGGCGCCGCACCAGCCTGGCCGAATACAAGAAGCCGCAACCGGCCTGGGAAACCGTGCTGGACCTGGACGCACTGGCCAAGGCCGAGGGCGAGAACTGGGTCTGGGGCGGTGCCACCTGTCTGGCGCCCGACTACACACGCTGCCTGCTGCGCCTGTCGCGCGGCGGGGCCGACGCGGCAGTGCTGCGTGAGTTCAACACGGTCCGCAAAACTTTCGTCGATGGTGGCTTCACGCTGCCCGAGGCCAAGAGTGATGTCGACTGGATCAGCGCCGATGCGATTTACGTGGGCACCGACTTTGGCCCCGGCTCGCTCACCGATTCGGGCTATCCACGTGTCATCAAACGCTGGCAGCGTGGCCAGCCGCTGGCCAGCGCCGTCACCGTGTTTGAGGGCCTGCCGCAAGACGTGTCGGTGGGCGTCAGCGTCGACCCCACCCCCGGTTATGAGCGCACCGTGTTCAGCCGGTCCATCGACTTCTACAACCACGCGCAGTTCATCCACCAACGCGTGGCGGGCCAGGACAGGCTGCAAAAGATCAACCTGCCCAGCGATGCGTCCATCAGCTTCTGGCGCCAGCGCGCATTGGTGCAATTGCGCAGTGACTGGACGGTTGGCAGTGGCGCCAGCACCAGGCGCTGGCCCGCTGGTGCACTGCTGGTGGGCGATGCCGATGCCATCCTGGGCGCCGCCGGCAGCGCCGGCATGCCGCCGCTGCAAGCGCTGTTCACGCCCACCGCCAGCCGATCATTGGCGGGCTACAGCACCACCCGCAACCAGGTACTGGTCAACGTGCTGGACGACGTGGCCGGAAAGTTGGAGGCCTGGCGGCCCGAGGGTGAAGGACTGGCCGAACGCTGGCGGCAACGCCCGCTGCAGGCGCCCTTCCCCGGCACCCTGCACGCCAGCGCGCTGCATGACCCCACCCTGGCCCACGATGACCTGGCCGAGGCCTTCAGCGTGATGTATGCCGACTTCCTGACGCCCGACGCGCTGCTGCTGGGCCACACCGGCAGCGCGGTGCTGGAGCCGCTCAAATCCCTGCCGGCATTGTTTGATGCCAGTGGCATGCGGGTGGAGCAGCGCTTTGCCACGTCCAAGGACGGCACCCGCGTGCCCTACTTCATCGTCTGGCCCAAAGGTGCGGTGGCAGACGGTGCCAACCCCACATTGCTGTACGGCTACGGCGGTTTTGAAATTGCGCTGCAACCGGCCTATTCAGCCCTGGCCGGCAGCGCCTGGTACAGCCAGGGCGGTGTGCGCGTAGTGGCCAACATCCGGGGTGGTGGTGAATACGGTCCGGCCTGGCACCGGGCTGCCACCAAGGCCAACAAACAACGCAGCTACGACGACTTTGCCGCCGTGGCCGAAGATTTGATTGCCACCCAGGTCACCAGCCCGCGCCACCTGGGCATCCAGGGCGGCAGCAACGGTGGCCTGCTGGTGGGCGCGGTGCTGCTGCAGCGGCCCGAGCTGTTCAACGCGGTGGTTTGCCAGGTGCCGCTGCTGGACATGCAGCGCTACACCAAGCTGCTGGCCGGCGCTAGCTGGATGGCCGAATACGGCGACCCCGACCAAGCCGCCGAGTGGGCCTGGATCAGCCAATACAGCCCTTACCAGAACGTGCGCGCCGGCCAGAAGCTGCCTGCCGTGCTGTTCACCACCTCCACCCGGGATGACCGGGTGCACCCCGGCCATGCCCGCAAGATGGCCGCCCGCATGATCGAGCAAGGCCACAACACGCTGTACTTTGAGAACATCGAAGGCGGCCACGCCGGGGCGGCCGACAACAGCCAGAAGGCCGACATGCTGGCGCTGGAATATGCGTTTTTGTGGCGGCAGTTGGGGCGCTGAATCCACCCTTTCATCACGGGTCTGGCGTCGCGGCGACCAACTCAGTCTTTTTGATACTTTGGGGAGCGCGGGCCGGCCAGGATTCCGTTCGGGATTTGTGCACCCAGCAAACGCTGATTGGTGATTGCCGCATACCTGAAACCGGCGTCACTGACGCTGCCGACGATCTGGTTGATCACCGCCTTGATCAACAGCCCCGCCAAGCCGCCTTGGCTGGAGTTATCAGATTCCGCCGACGACGCAGTGGCCTCGCCATTCCAGAGCACAGCCCCAGTGCGCAGGTCAACGATGCGGCCCTCAACCGTGACACGCGTTTCGCTCATGATCACGTTGTACTTTGTGCCGTACTGCTTGATACGCAAGTAGACCGCAGCATCAGCACCAAAGATCTCGCGCAACTTCTGCATCGGCACCTCTTGCGCGTCCTGTGCGGTCGTCAATCCATTCTGACGAAAGGTTTCGTCGACCAGCGTCACAGGCAAGACGTAGTAACCCGCCTCTGCTAGCGGCGCCGTTGCCTGGGCCAATACGCCGGCTGAAGCCAGCACTTCAGTGGAGTCATTAACCGGCGGCAGCACCAGTAGCGTGGTTGGACGGCTTTGCCGAAAGGCGGTGTAGTCAAAAGGTGTGCGAGGTGCTGCGCATGCGGCTAGCAGCATCACCATTGCCAGTAGGCCGACAAAACGCACTGATCTGGCAACAGGCGAATGTTGCGCGGCGAGTTGCGCGGCAGGCGTGTAATGGGGAATGGAAGGAGTCATGTTGTTTTCATTGGTTGAACGAACGTTCAAGGCTTCGACTCGTTCAAGCGCTTGAGCAGAAAATCCATATACGGCGCAGCTTCCGGGAATGCCGCTTTTTCTGCTTCCAGCGATTGGCGCGCTTCACTGTCGCGACCAAGTCGCAGATTCACCATGCCAACATGCGCCCGAAACCCAGGTGGCAGGGCAAGACCACCCGTACGGGCTTTGTCAGCCTGCGCTTGTAGCTGACGCAATTGCTCATCAGGGCCAGTGCCGTCGTTCTTCAGGTGTTCGTACAGCTGACGCTGATAGCCCTCCCAGTGGTAGAGCAACTTGGGCGGTTGCGCGCAACCCACCAGAGCCACGAGCAGTGTGCCCAGAAAGCCCAGTTTGATGTGCCCCCAAAGGCCGCTCAAGGCCGTGCCCCTGTGCCGCCCCATTGCCCACCATCCAAGCCTTTGACAAGGTTGTTGACTGCCTCGCGAATTGCCAGATCCAGCACCTTTCCGTTGAGTGTGGCGTCGTAGCCGGCCGTGCCGCCGAACCCCAAAACCTCTCGATTGGACAGGCTGTACTCGCCCGCCCCTTGAACCGAGTTGACAACCTCCGACGTGATGCTGTTGACGATGTTGAGGGTCACTTTTGCGTACGCCACTTGTTGCTTGCCGCGCCCCATCAATCCGAACAACTGTTGGTCGCCCACCTCTTTGCGGCCGAACTCTGAGATGTCGCCGGTCACGACAAAGTCGGCACCCCGAATGGTCTGGGCCTGCGCCTTGAGCGCTGCTTCCTGCTTGGACTCCGCCATGTTGTCGCGGTCCATCAAAGCGAATCGCTGCGTCTGCTGCAGATGCGCCACCAGCACCGTCTTGGCCTGGCCGCCGAGACGGTCCACACCGTCGCTGAAAATACCCCGCATAAAACTGGACCGGTTATCGAACTTGCCAACTGCAATGGCCGTGCGAATGCCCCGGTAAGGCGTGGCGGCGGCCTCCACCTTCACGACCTCAACGCTGCGAGACGCCTCGGTGGCACAGCCACCCAGCAGAACAAATGCACAGGTCAGGGCCGATGCTGCGAACTGTCGATTCATGGAAACTCCCTATTTTCCGCGTCGGCTTTTGACCACCGATGCACGGCACTTTTAGATTCAGATGTCCAGGCTGCGTGTGCCTGGCCGGTGATTGTGGCGGCAACTGGCGCACGCTCAGTGCTTGACACGGCAGATGGCATCAACATCTGCCCGCACGGCCAGTGCCTTGGCGCCGCAAACCTTGTCGACCGTTGACAATCGGACCCACCGACTCTGCCGTGTTGCCATGCCTC
The DNA here is from genome assembly GCA_031428185.1 of Betaproteobacteria bacterium. GTDB lineage: Bacteria > Pseudomonadota > Gammaproteobacteria > Burkholderiales > Burkholderiaceae_C > Pseudaquabacterium. The sequence continues at coordinate 7,043 of JANPOW010000255.1, forward strand.
AAGTACCTGTGAATGTCATTCACGAAACCGAGCAACGCCGGTTTTTCACCCACGTTGAACATCAGCTTTGCCAAGCCAGCTACGTCCTATTGAATGGGACCATGCACCTCACCCACACCGCAGTGCCCGCCGCGCTGCAAGGCCGCGGCATCGCAGCCACTCTGGTGGCAGCAGCGCTGGCCCACGCGCGCAGCCAAGGCTGGCGGGTGCGC
>JANPOW010000256.1:0-5195 GCA_031428185.1 Betaproteobacteria bacterium
GACATCAAACTTGACGCCGTTGTTGATCAGGTCGCCCACCAGGCCACGGTCAAGATAGGTGGCAGTGGAGCGGATGCGCTTGTCATCGTTGGTGACCGCCAGGATCTCGGTGCCACCATTGCCCTCTTGCAGCGTGACAACCTTGATGCGCTTGGCACGCACCTCCTCCAGAAAATCGGAGTACCCGATCATCGCACCCGACGACACCCCGCGGTCAAACTGCTTGAACACGGTGAAGAGCACAAGTGCGATCACCAGCCAAACAGCGACCTTCGAGAACCATTGATTGTTCACCGCGGCTCCTTAAGCCTAACTTTGCCAACTCAGACACCGGTCGCGGCCGCCGCTGCATCGTTGCAAGGGTGTGCCGCGCTGTACCGGAACTGTCAGCACATGGGGCCAATTCTAAACGAGTCAAGCCCCTGTCACCGGGGGCCTGTCCTGCAGTGAACCGGTTGAATTCACGCTGAATCCGGGCCTTGATCTGGCCTGTCAAGTGCTGGCGGACGCGCTGCCCCCCCAACCTTGAGACCAATGCCCACCAGAAAGGTTTCTGACGATTTGTCACGCGAGGCCTTGGGCTTGATCGCCTTGACGGTGCGGAACTGCTGCTTGAACCTGTCCACCAACTGGCTGTAACCGCTGCCGTGGAAGACCTTGGCCACCAGCGCGCCACTGGGTTTGAGGTGGGTTTGCGAAAAGTCCAGCGCCAGTTCCACCAGATGCTCGATGCGGGCGGCGTCTGATGACTCGATGCCCGACAGGTTGGGCGCCAAGTCAGACACCACCAGATCCACCGCCCGGCCATCCACCAGCGCGTGCAGTTGTGCCAGCACGGCGTCTTCGCGAAAGTCGCCCAGGATGAACTGCACGCCTTCAATCGGCTCCATCGGCAACATGTCCAGCGCGATGATGGTGCCCAGCAGCTCGCCCACGGCCGCACCACCGGCGCCCAGGGCGCGCGGCGCAAAACGGCGCCGCAGATATTGGCTCCAGGCGCCGGGTGCGCTGCCCAAGTCCACCACCACTTGGCCGGGCTTGATCAGGCCCAGGCCCTCATCGATTTCTTTCAGCTTGTAGGCCGCGCGGGCCCGGTAGCCCTCTTTTTTGGCCAACTTGACGTAGGTGTCGTTGGTGTGGTCATGCATCCACGCCTTGTTGATCTTCTTGCTCTTGGAATCGATTTTCATGACCGGGGGATAATACGGGGATGTCTTCAATTCACCTGACGCCCGCCGAACGCAAAGAAAAGCGTGGCGAAGCCCATCATCTTGACCCCGTCGTGATCATCGGCGCCGAGGGCCTGACGGATGCCATTTACAAAGAAGTCGACCTGGGGCTCAAGTCCCACGGTTTGATCAAGGTGCGCATGTTCTCGGATTCACGGCCTGACCGTGAATCCGCGCTGGCCGCCCTGGCCGACAAGCTCAATGCTGCACCCGTGCAGCACATCGGCAAGCTGCTGGTGCTGTGGCGGCCCATGCCCGAGAAGGTCAGGCCTGAGCGTGAGGGCAACATGGCTGCACCGCGTGTGGTCAAGATCTTGAAGTTCTCCAAGAGTGGCAACCACCGGGCGCAGATCAAGAAAATCACCGTGTTTGGTAACCAGCGGGTCACTGCCGGTGGTGAGATCAAGCGCGCCAAGGTGCGCGTCAGCAGCGTCAAGAAAAAGGCGCAGGACTGACCTATTGCGGCCTGGCAGCGCGCCAGGCCAGCACCATGACCAGCACGGTCTTGAGGCCGAACAGGCCCAGGCTGACAGCGTGCAGTTGGCCAAAAGTCATACCGCCTTGGCCCGCGCGCGCCGCCGCCAGCAGTGGCTGCACCACAAAATAGCCCAGCACGGTGCAAAACGCGGTGCCCAGCACCAGCAGCATCTCGGCGCTCAAGATGGAACCCTGGCCGCGTTGTGCGGCGCGGCGCGCGCGGCTGCGCTCGACGGCCAGCAACAGCAGCGCCAGCGCCAGGCTCAGCCACGCTTCTTGCAAGAAGATGCGGCCCACCACGCGGCCTGCGTCAGCCTTGCCCAGCAGCGCCATCGGCGCCGGTGTGGCCAGCCCGGCAATGCCCAGCAGGAGGCCGGCCCACAGTCCGGGCAGCAGGCGGCGCAGGCGCTCAATAACGGCCGCCAACATGGTCATGACAAAGGCTTGCGCAACGCTCAGACGTAGCGCACGTCCACGATTTCGTAGCGCTTGACACCGCCCGGTGCTTGCACCTCGGCCACATCACCCGCCTCTTTGCCAATCATCGAGCGGGCAATGGGTGAGCTGATGGAGATCAGGCACAACTTGAGATCGGCTTCGTCGTCACCGACGATCTGGTAAGTCACCGCCTGGCCGCTGGCTTCTTCTTCCAGGTCAACCGTGGCACCAAACACCACCCGGCCACCGGCGTCCAGAGACGACGGATCAATGATCTGCGCCGCCGCCAGCTTGCTTTCAACCTCCAGGATGCGGCCTTCGATGAAGCCTTGTTTGTCCTTGGCGGCTTCGTACTCGGCGTTTTCGGACAAATCACCCTGGGCGCGCGCTTCGGAGATGGCACGGATCACCGCATGGCGCTCGACGGTCTTGAGCTGGTGCAACTCGGTTTTGAGCTTTTCTGCGCCGCGCCGGGTGATGGGAATGGTGGCCATGCGGGCCTCCTGAAGGCAAATGGGGGCTGACAAAACAAATCCGCCGCTCTGTGCACCCGTTGAAACGGGCGCGCGGGCGGCGGAACGAAGGAACGACTGAACAAACGAATGCAGCAACGAATGCCGCAACAAACGAACGGGCGCGAGTTTAAAGCAACTCGGCGTGCAGCTCTTGCAGGCTGCGCACGCTGATGTCGCTGCGGTGCTTGAGCGCCTCGGTGGCGGCCTCGCAGCCGGCCATGGTGGTGTAGTAGGTCACCCGGTTGGCCAGTGCGGCGGTGCGGATGTAGCGCGAGTCGGCAATCGACGTGCGGGTCTCATCCACCGTGGTGAAGACCAGCTGAATTTCACCGCCCTTGACCATGTCGGCAATGTGCGGCCGGCCGTCCATCACCTTGTTCACCGTCTTGACCGGCACACCGGCGGCTGCAATCGCCGCTGCCGTGCCCTTGGTGGCCACCACCGCAAAGCCTAGCGCCACCAAATCACGCGCCACGCCCACCGCACGCGCCTTGTCACTGTTCTTGACGGTGATCACCACCGTGCCTTTGCTGGGCAGGCGTGACCCGGCACCCAGCTGGCTCTTGAGCATGGCCTCGCCAAACGTGGCGCCCACGCCCATCACCTCACCGGTGGACCGCATCTCGGGCCCGAGGATGGGGTCCACCCCGGGGAATTTGTTGAACGGAAACACGGCCTCTTTCACCGTGAAATAAGGCGGGATCACCTCACGCGGCGGTTGGCCGTCCTTGCTGGTCTGGTCAGCCAGCTTGGTGCCGGCCATGCAGCGCGCGGCAATCTTGGCCAGTTGTTGGCCTGTTGCCTTGCTCACATACGGCACGGTGCGAGATGCACGCGGGTTGACCTCCAGCACATACACCACCGGGCCTGCATCGCCCTGGCCGTGGATGTCGCCCTGGATGGCGAACTGCACGTTCATCAGCCCCACCACTTTGAGCGCCAGCGCCATCTGGGTGGTCTGGCGGCGCAACTCGTCTTGCAACGCCTGCGGCAAGGTGTAGGGCGGCAGTGAGCAGGCCGAGTCACCGGAGTGCACCCCCGCCTGCTCGATGTGCTCCATGATGCCGCCGATCATCACAGCCGTGCCGTCGCTGATGCAGTCAACATCCACCTCGATGGCGTCGTCCAGAAAGCGGTCCAGCAGCACGGGTGACTTTTCACTGACACGCACCGCTTCACGCATGTAGCGCTGCAAGTCTTTGTCGCCGTGCACGATCTCCATCGCCCTGCCGCCCAACACCCAGCTGGGCCGCACCACCAGCGGGTAGCCGATCTCATGCGCCAGCGCGATGGCGGATTCTTCGGTGCGGGCGATGCGGTTGGGTGGCTGGCGCAGGCCCAGGGTGTGCAGCAGCTTTTGGAAACGCTCACGGTCCTCGGCCATTTCGATGGAATCGGGTGAGGTGCCGATGATGGGCACACCGTTGGCTTCCAAGTCCAGCGCCAGCTTGAGCGGGGTCTGGCCGCCGTACTGCACGATCACGCCGACCGGCTTTTCCTTCTCGACAATCTCCAACACGTCTTCCAGCGTCACCGGCTCAAAGTAGAGCCGGTCGCTGGTGTCGTAGTCGGTGGACACGGTCTCGGGGTTGCAGTTGACCATGATGGTCTCGTACCCGTCTTCGCGCAGCGCCAAAGCGGCATGCACGCAGCAGTAGTCAAACTCGATGCCCTGGCCGATGCGGTTGGGGCCACCCCCCAGCACCATGATTTTTTTCTTGTTGGTGGGCTCGGCCTCGCACTCGCCATCGACGGTTTCGTAGCAGCCGTACAGGTAGGCGGTCTGGGTGGCAAATTCAGCCGCGCAGGTGTCCACCCGCTTGTAGACCGGCCGCACCCCCAGCGCGTGGCGGGCGCGCCGCACGTCGTGCTGGTTGGTGGCCATCAAAGTGCCCAGGCGCCGGTCAGAGAAGCCTTTTTGCTTGACGTAACGCAACTCTGCGGCCGACAGGCTGGCAAGGCTGCGGGCCTTCAATTGGGCCTCGGTGGCAATCAAGTCCTCAATCTGGGCCAAAAACCACGGGTCAATGGCGGTCTCATCGAAGATCTCATCGAGTGACATGCCGATACGGAAAGCATCGGCCACAAACAGGATGCGCTCAGGCCCGGCATTGCCAATGGCCTCAATGATTTCTTCGCGGTCCCAGCCGTGTACCTCGTCGCGCTCGCTCAGGCCATCAATGCCGGTTTCCAGGCCGCGCAGCGCTTTCTGAAAACTCTCCTGGAAGGTGCGGCCCATCGCCATCACCTCACCCACTGACTTCATCTGCGTCGTCAGCCGCGCATCGGCCGCCGGGAACTTCTCAAACGCAAACCGCGGGATCTTGGTGACCACGTAGTCGATGCTGGGCTCAAAACTGGCGGGCGTGGCGCCACCGGTGATGTCGTTGCGCAACTCGTCCAGCGTGTAGCCCACGGCCAGCTTGGCGGCGATCTTGGCGATGGGGAAGCCCGTCGCCTTCGACGCCAGCGCCGACGAGCGCGACACGCGCGGGTTCATCTCGATGACGACCATGCGGCCGTCCTTCGGGTTGAT
>JANPOW010000257.1:0-3636 GCA_031428185.1 Betaproteobacteria bacterium
TTTGCAGGCCCATAGTTCAACTATGGGACAAAAAGCCGGTAAAAAATGGACCGCTGAGGCCGTTTCGCAGCCGACGTTCCCCAAGCCCGACAGGCTCCTAGACTCCCCGCATGACACTTGCCCCGACCGATCATCCCGCCACGCCAACCAGCCGCCTCCACGTTGCCATCATCGGTGGCGGCCCTGCCGGCCTGATGGCGGCCGAGGTGCTGCTGCAAGGCGGCGCCAGCGTGGATTTGTATGACGCCATGCCGTCAGTGGGCCGCAAGTTTTTGCTGGCTGGCAAGGGTGGGCTCAACCAGACGCACAGCGAGTCCATCGCACCCTTCACGGCGCGCTATGGCCAGCGTGCAGCCCAGGTGGCACCGTGGCTGGCGGCCTTCAGTCCACAAGCGCTGCGCGATTGGGCGGCTGGCCTGGGCGTGGCCACGTTTGTGGGCAGCTCGGGCCGGGTGTTCCCGGCCGAGATGAAGGCCGCACCGCTGCTGCGTGCCTGGCTGCAGCGGCTGCGCACTGCTGGCCTGCGCCTGCACATGCGCCACCGCTGGCTGGGCTGGGGTGATGCTGATGCTGCGCCGGGCGCCCCCACCACGCTGCGCTTTGCCACCCCGCAGGGCGAGCAGACTGTGCTGCCCGACGCCGTGCTGCTGGCGCTGGGCGGTGCCAGTTGGCCGCAGCTGGGCAGTGACGCCGCCTGGTGGCCCTGGCTGCAGCAGCGCGGGGTGGATTTGGCGCCGCTGCAACCCGCCAACTGCGGCTTTGATGTGGCCTGGAGCCCGTATTTCAGCCAGCGTTTTGCCGGCGCGCCAATGAAGCTGGTGCGGCTGCATTTTGATGCTGGGCAGGGTGATGCTTTCAGTCGCCAGGGTGAGTTTGTGATCACCGCCGGTGGCATTGAAGGCAGCCTGGTGTACGCCGCCAGCGCCCGCCTGCGCGACGCCATCAGCCGCAGCGGTGCCGCCACCGTGCAGATTGACCTGCTGCCTGGCCGCAGCCTGGATCAATTGGCCGCCGCACTGGCCAAAGGCCGTGGCGCCCGCTCATTGCCTAACCATTTAAAAGAGCAGGCGGGCCTGGGCGGTGTCAAAGCCGCATTGCTGCGTGAGCGCTACAGCGCCCAGCAATTGGCCGACCGGGTGGCCCACCAGCCCCTGGGCCTGGCGGCAGAGATCAAGGCCTGGCCGCTGCGCCTGGTGGCCGCACGGCCGGTGGCCGAGGCCATCAGCACTGCCGGTGGCGTGCGTTTTGAGGCGTTGGACAGCAGGGCCATGCTGCGCGCCTTGCCCGGGGTGTTCATCGCAGGCGAGATGTTGGACTGGGAGGCGCCCACCGGTGGTTACCTGCTCACCGCCTGCCTGGCCAGCGGCCGGGCCGCAGCGGCGGGTGTGCTGGCCACTGCGGCGGCCACGGCCACTGCAGCACCGGCTTGAGCCGCAGCGGCCACCACAATCTGCAACCCGTCCACCCTCCACCCTCCACCCGGCGCACCATGATCACTGTCCACCACCTCAACAATTCGCGCTCGCAGCGTGTGCTCTGGCTGCTGGAAGAACTGGGCCTGGCCTACGAAATCGTGCACCACCAGCGTGACGCCACCACCATGCTGGCGCCGCCCAGCCTGCTGGCGGTGCATCCTTTGGGCAAAAGCCCGGTCATCACCGACGATGGCGTGACCGTGGCCGAGACCGGCGCCATTGTTGAATACCTGCTGGAGCGCTACGGCCAGGGTCGATTGCTGCCGCAGGCCGGCAGCGCAGACGCACTGCGCTACCGCTACTGGCTGCACTTTGCTGAAGGCTCGGCCATGCCGCCGCTGCTGCTGACGCTGATCTTTGACCGTGTCGCCAACGGCCCCATGCCCTTCTTCGTCAAACCCATCGCACGCACCATCAGCAACAAGGTGATGGACTTGATGGTGCGACCCAACCTCAAACGCCAACTTGACTTCATGGAAGCCGAGCTGGGCCGCAACACCTGGTTTGCCGGTGAGCAACTTACGGGCGCCGACATCATGATGAGTTTTCCGCTGGAGGCGGCCGCGCAGCGGGCCGGGCTGAATGCCAGCCGGCCACGCCTGATGGCGTTTTTGCAGCGCATCCATGCGCGGCCGGCGTACAAGCTGGCGCTAAAGCGCGGTGGGCCTTACGCGTTTGCGTGAGCAGGTGGGGGTGGCTGCGGGATGGCGTCGATGGGTTGTTGGATGGCCGCTGGCTGGTTGGTTGCTGGCTGGCAAGCCATGACATTTGCCCGCGCAATTTGCGCCGCTGCCGTCAAGCTGCAGGCCTTGGCTGCCGATAGCGAAGGACTTACCCGTCGATTTGCGCAGAGCAGTTGTGCGTCAAACCCCCGCCGCCTTCCACGCGCCACGCTTTGCACCGCAGCTTGTGCAGGCCGGCACCCACCGACAGCAGCCCGCAAACGCCATGAATATCCGCACCCGACTGACCGCCGCATTTGCCGGCCTTGCACTGCTGGTCCTGCTCGTTGCGGCGGTCTCGGTGAAATCCTTGAGCGATGCCAATGCGCGGTTTTCCCACTACATCGACGACACCGCCGCCCGCGCCACGATGGCTGACCAGATGCGCAAGGCGGTGGACATGCGGGCCATCGCGGCGCGCAACCTGGTGCTGGTCAGCAAGCCGGCCGACATGGCGATTGAAAAAGCGCTGGTGCTGACAGCCCATGAGCAGGTGGGCAACAGCCTGGCCAGGCTCAAAGAGATGACGGCCAAGGCCAGCGACGTGGGTGACAAAACCCGTGGCCTGGTGCTGGAGCTCGACACCATCGAAAAAGCCTACGCGCCGGTGGCCATGGGCATCGTCGATCTGGCGCTCAAGGGCGCCAAGGATGAGGCCATCCAGAAGATGAACGACGCCTGCCGGCCCTTGCTGGCAGCCCTGGTCAAAAGCGCTGACCTGTCTGCCGAGGCCAGCCATGCCGAGGCCCAGGAGCTGACGCAAGAGGCAGCGGCTGCTTACACCCTGCAGCGCAACCTGTTGATGGGTGCCAGCCTGGTAGCCATGCTGGCGGCGGTGGTGGCGGGTGTGCTGGTCACGCGGTCCATCACCCGGCCCATTGCCCAGGCGGTACAACTGGCTGAACACGTGGCGGCAGGCAACTTGTCGGGCCGGGCCGAAGCGCGCGGCACCGACGAGTTCTCGCAACTGCTGCTGGCGCTGGACAAGATGAGCCAGAACCTGGCCGGCATCGTCAGCCAGGTGCGCCAAAGCAGCGACCGCATCGCTACCGGGTCGGCCGCGATTGCGGTGGGCAATGCCGACCTCAGCATGCGCACCGAGCAGCAGGCCAGCGCGTTGCAAGAAACCGCTGCCTCGATGGAGCAACTCAATGCCACCGTCAAGCAAAACGCCGACAACGCCCGCCAGGCCAACCAGTTGGCGCTGGGTGCCTCGGCGGTGGCGGCCAAGGGTGGTGAGGTGGTGGGTGAGGTGGTGACCACCATGAAGGCCATCAATCACAGCAGCAAGAAGATTGCCGACATCATCAGCGTGATTGACGGCATTGCTTTCCAGACCAACATCCTGGCGCTCAACGCGGCGGTGGAAGCCGCCCGCGCGGGCGAGCAAGGCCGCGGCTTTGCGGTGGTGGCCAGCGAGGTACGCAATCTGGCCGGCC
>JANPOW010000258.1:0-9618 GCA_031428185.1 Betaproteobacteria bacterium
GGTAGACATCATCAAACTCACGCGGCACACCGGCCAGCGCGCGGGCAAACGGTGAACCGGCGTTGACCTCGGCGCGCAAATGCGCCACCAGATCACGCTGTGCGGGGCTGTCGGCTTCGTCGGACAAAGCGGTGAGGGCGCGCTCCAGCGGCAGGCCGGCGCCCACCAGGCCGGCCAATTGGCGGGTCCACACCGCCAAGCCGGTGTTGCTGAAGACCCGGCGCGACCAGCGCGAGGCACCCGCCGTTTGCACACTGGCGGCCAGTGCGGCCACCGCCAGCGGCACCAGGCCCTGGGTGCGCAGCTGGGTGCGGGCGGCCTTGGCGTTTTCGGCCTCCACCACACCGGTGCGGGGTTTGCCTTGCGCGTCCAGCGCTTCAAAGGTGTAAGCGGGCATAGGGGGCCAGTATCGGGGACGGGGCTGGCGGCCGGCGCCAGCGCGCTGCGCACTTTGACGCTGGTGCGGCGGGCGGTTGAAAATCACAGCCGCCTGCCCACCGGCATCACGGCGCTGGCCGTGTGGCGTGCGCGCTGGCTGCCCCCAACCCTGCCTGGAGAACCCGCACCATGCCTTACGTTGATGGATTTGTTGCCGCCGTGCCCACCGCCAACCGCGCGGCCTATCTGACGCATGCCAGCAGCGCGGCCGCCTTGTTCAAGGAACACGGCGCACTGCGCGTGGTGGAGTGCTGGGGCGACGATGTGCCCGACGGCAAGCTCACCTCGTTCCCGCTGGCGGTGCAGCGCACGGCCGACGAAACCGTGGTGTTTTCATGGGTCACCTGGCCGTCACGTGCGGTGCGTGATGCCGGTTGGGCCGCGCTGATGGCCGACCCGCGCATGCAGCCCCGCGCCAACCCGATGCCGTTTGACGGCAAGCGGCTGATTTATGGGGGTTTTGAGACGATTTTGGAGTTGTAAACCCACCCGGCCTGCACTGCCGCAACACAGGAGTCGCCATGCCCGACACCAACACGCCCACCAGCCAGCCCACCACCACCGCTCCGTATGAACTGGTGTTGACCCGCCTGATCAACGCGCCACGCCACCAATTGTTCCGTTGCTGGACCGAGCCGGCCTTGATCGTGCAGTGGTTCACCCCTCCACCCTGGAAGACGGTGGCCGCCGAGACCGATGTGCGGGCCGGCGGTGCCAGCCTGATCACGATGCAGGGGCCGGACGGCACGCAGATGCCCAATGCCGGCATCTACCTGGAGGTGGTGCCGGATGCCCTCATCGTCTTCACCGACGCCTACACCAGCGCCTGGGTGCCGTCGGCCAAGCCGTTTTTCACCTGCATCCTGACGTTTGAGGACGACGCCGGCCAGACCCGCTACACCGCCCGCGCCCGCCACTGGACGGCGGCCGATTGCGCTGCGCACGAGAAGATGGGCTTCCACGCCGGTTGGGGTGTGGCCACTGACCAGTTGGCGGCGCTGGCGGCCAGCTTGTAGCCGTGCGCTATCGCAGGTCAGGTGGGGTAGCGGGTCAGGCGGGGCAGCTCAATCGCGCGTCACCCGCAACACCTCTTCCAACGATGTGATGCCCTCGGCCACCAGCCGCGCGCCGTCATCCCGCATCGGCACAAAACCGTGCGCCCGGGCGGCGCTGAACAGCTCACTTTCGGCCGCGCGGTTGTGGATCAGCCCGCGCAGCGTGTCGTCCACCACCATCAGCTCGTAGACGCCGGTGCGGCCTTTGTAGCCGGTGTTGCTGCAGGCCGGGCAACCCACCGGGTGCCAGCGGCCGTCAGCATCCTGCCGCTTGCAGGCCAGGCAGAGTTTCCTCACCAGGCGCTGGGCTTGCGCGCCCAGCAGGCTGCTGCTGAGCAGGTAGGGCTCGATGCCCATGTCGATGAGCCGGGTGATGGCGCTGGGGGCGTCGTTGGTGTGCAGCGTGGCCAGCACCAGATGGCCGGTGAGGCTGGCCTGGATGGCGATCTGCGCGGTCTCGAAATCGCGGATCTCGCCGATCATGATCACGTCCGGGTCTTGCCGCAGGATGGCGCGCAGGGCTTTGCCAAAGGTCAGGTCGATCTTGGCATTGACCTGGGTCTGGCCAATGCCGGCCAGCTCGTATTCGATCGGGTCTTCCACCGTCAGCACGTTGGTGGTGGCGGTGTCGATGCGGCTCAAACTGGCATACAGCGTGGTGGTCTTGCCCGATCCGGTGGGGCCGGTGACCAGCACGATGCCGTGCGGCTGGTGGACGAGCGAATTGAACGCGGACAGCACGTTGCCGTTCATGCCGAGTGCTTCCAGCGTGAACTTGGATTCACTCTTGTCCAGCAGCCGCAGCACGGCCCGCTCACCGTGCGCGCTGGGCAGGGTGGACACCCGCACGTCAATCGCCCGGCCGCCGATGCGTAAGGAGATGCGGCCGTCCTGCGGCAGGCGTTTTTCGGCAATGTCCAGCTCGGCCATGATCTTGAGCCGGCTGATGAGTGCAGCGTGCAGCGCGCGATTCGGCTGCACCACCTCGCGCAGCGTGCCGTCCACGCGGAAGCGCACCGCGCTGCTGCGCTCATACGGCTCGATGTGGATGTCGCTGGCGCCGTCCTTGGCGGCTTGTGTGAGCAGCGCGTTGAGCATGCGGATGATGGGCGCGTCGTTGGCGGCTTCCAGCAGGTCTTCCACCGCCGGCAGGTCTTGCAGCAGGCGCGACAAATCGACCGCGCTTTCCACCTCGCCCACCACGGTGGCGGCACTCGATTCAGCCCCGGCATAGGCGCGCGCGATGCGCTCGGCCAGCACCGCGCGGTCCGCGCGTTCCACCCGGGTGACAGGGTGCAGGCGCATCACCTCGCCCAGCGCGCTGGTGGCGGCGTCGTCGGTGGCCCACAGCACACGCTCCAGGCCGTCGTCCTCCAGCAGCAGGGTCTGGGCTTTGGCAAAGCCGTAGGGCAGCAGGTGTTTCATGGCGTGTTCTTCATCGCGCGGTCGTCATGGCGCACCGTCATTGCGTCATCTGCGCCGGCGGTTGCGTGATCGGCGTCTTGTCGCCCAACCGGGTGGGCAGCGCCGGCAGCATGGGGGATTCATTGATCGGCAGCACCCGGCTCTGCTCGGGCTGGGCGCTTTGCTGCTCGGCGCGGATGGCCTCGTAGCGGTCCAGCGTGATGGCGTTGGCCGACTGCGCGTCGCGCATCACCACCGGGCGCAAAAACACCAGCAGGATTTTCTTGCTGCGGGTGCGCTCCTGGCTCTTGAACAGGTTGCCCACCACCGGCAAGTCACCCAGCAGCGGCACCTTGCTCTGGCTGCCGCTGTAGCTCTCTTGCAACTGCCCGCCCAGCACCATGATCTGGCCGTCATCGGCCACCACGGTGGTCTCGAGTGAGTTCTTGTTGGTGGTCGGCCCGTTGCTGGAGTTGGACGCCACGCTGCTGTTCTCCTGGTACACCGTCATGCGCACCACGCCGCCCTCGCCGATCTGCGGCTTGATCTTGAGCGTCAGGCCCACGTCCTTGCGCTCCACCGTCTGGAACGGGTTGACGGTGCTGCTGCTGGACCCGGTGTTGGTGAAGCTGCCGGTGACAAACGGCACGTTCTGGCCCACCACGATCTTGGCCTCTTCGTTGTCCAGCGCCACCAGATTGGGCGTCGACAGGATGTTGGTGCCCGCCACCGTTTCGAGAAACCGTGCCAGCGCGCCCAGCGTGTAGATGCCGTTGACTTTTTGCAGCAAGCCCACGTTCAAGCCGGCGCTGGGCAGCGTGGTGGTGGTTGTGGTGCCGGTGCTGACCGCACCACCGGCCACCGACAGGTTGACGATGTTGTTGCCACCGGCGCCAAAGTTGGTGCCGCCCACCAGGCCAAAGCGGTCACCACTTTTGCCCAGCAGGCCTTGCCACTGAAAGCCCATCTCGGCGGCGCGGCTGGCGTCCATCTCGACGATCATCGATTCAACAAACACCTGGGCGCGGCGGCCGTCCAATTGGTCGATCACGCTGCGGATTTGCTTGTACAGCGGCGCGGCGGCGGTGATGACCAGCGAGTTGGTGGCCGGGTCGGCCTGGATGAAGCCGCCGGTGCTGGGCTGCGCCGATTGCGCGTTGGGCGTGGTGGCCACACTCGACCCGATGCCACCGGCCGCACCGCCCAGCACGGGGCTGGTGCTGGTGCCCGTGCCCGCGCTGAAGCCGCTGCTGCTGGCCCCACCGCCACCACCACCGCCAAACGCCGCGCGCAGCACGGCGGCCAGCTTGGTGGCGTCGGCGTTTTTGAGGTAGACCACATGGATGGCGCCGGCCGGGCCGCCCACGCCGGGCCGGTCCAGCCGCTCGATCAAGGCCCGCGTGGCGGCCAGCCGGGCCGGGTTGGACGCCCGCACGATCAGCGTATTGCTGCGTGAATCGGCCAGCACCGACACCCCGCTGCCACCACCGGGCAGGCCACCGGCGCCGGCCACCGCGCTGGCCTCACCCAGTTTTTGCACCAGCGCGGCCATGTCGGACGCAATGGCGTGCTGCAGCGCCACCACCTCCACATCGGTGGTGGCGGGCTGGTCGAGTGCCGCAATGATCTTGCCCATGCGGGTCAGGTTGTCGGCGTAGTCGGTGATCACCAGCGTGCTGTTGCCGGGGTTGGCGTTGATGGTGTTGTTGGGGCTGATCAAGGGCCGCAGCACCGCCACCAGATTGTTCGGGTTTTCGTAGTTGAGGCGGAAGATTTGGGTGATGACCTGATCGCCACGCTGGTTGACCGGCCCCACCGACACGGTGCCGGCCTGCAGCTTGGCATCAGCCTCGGGCACCACTTTGAGCAGGCCGGCGTTGTCCACCACCGCAAAGCCCAGGCCACGCAGGCCGGCCAGGTATTGCAGGTAAGCGTCCCGCACCGGCATGGGCTGCTCGCTGTACAGCGTGATCACGCCTTTGACACGCGGATCGACCAGGATTTGCCGGTCGATCATCACCGCAACAGCCCGGCTCACCGCCTCGACATCGGCGTTGACAAAGTTCAGCGTCACCGGGGTGCTGGCGCGCAGGGTGCTGACACGGCGGGCGTTGGCGGCGGCGGCGCTTTCGCCGGCTGCCGGGCTGGCTTTTTGGCCGACGGCGGGCAGCCACAACGCCGGCAGCAAGACCAGCAAAGCGGCGGCGGCCAGCGGCGACAGGTGGGCGCGGCAGCGCAGGCGCGGTGGGGTCATGGGGGTCATCCGATCGAAATGACGGACAGCGCACCCTGGCGCCGGCCGATGATGTTGAGCAGGTTGGACAGCACGGCGTCGTGGCCGTCGGCGGCCTGGGCCTCACCGCGGAAGCGCAGCCGCCCGCCGGCCCACTGGCCGGTGCCCGACAGGCGCAGCGCGCCGTCCAGCGTATCGAGTTGCACACTGGCACTGTCACCACCGCCGGGTGGAGCACGCAGGCCCAGCCGGTAGCTGCCCAGCACCGGCAGCGCCGACAGGCGCGACGACACGTTGTGCAGGTCCAGCGCCAGTGCGCCGTCCAGCCGCAACTGGCCGTTCAGGTGTTGCAGGCGCAGCCCGGGGCTGGCCAGTTGCAGCGCGCCGCCCAGTTGCAGCGTGTTCCAGGGTGTGCCCAGCCCGGCCAGCCAACTGGCGGGCCATTGGCCGATGGGGCCGCGGGCGCCATCGGTGTTCATGCCGCCGTAGGGGATGGGGACGGGTGTGGGTGTGGATGTGATGGGCTTTGCGCCCGGCGTCGCCGCACCGATCACGGCGGCGCCCGAACCCTGGCGCAGTGCCGGGCCGTCGAATGTCAGGCTGTAGCCGCCCCAGGTGGGTGTCCAGCGCAGTTGCAGCGCACCGGTCAGGCAACAGGGCTGGCTTGCGCTGAGCTGCAAGCCCTGCCAGGTGGGCCGCAACTGCCAGGACAAGCGGCCTGGCAGGGCGGCAGCGTCGCGGCTGCCCTCACCGCCGGTGAGCACCAGCACGGCGCTGCCATCCCACAGGCTGCCACGCGCTTCGGCCAGCAGCAGGCGCTGGCCGCTGGCCTGCAGCAGCGCATTGGCCAACCACTGCGCCGGGGCGTACAGCAGCGTGGCGGCCAGACCGCCCAGCAAGCCGCCCCACACGGCCCAGCGCCGGCCGGCGCGCTGCAGGCTGCGCCAGCGGCTGGCCTCAGTGGTGGCCGGGTTGGCCAGGTTGGCCGGGCTGGCCCGCAAGCTCACCGGCCAGCCCCTTGCACCAGGGCCAGCGTGAGGCTGCCGTCGTACAGGCCGGGGTTGGTCTGCACCAGGTTGGCCTCGACCACCCGGGCGCGTGCGCCGGCACGGGCTTCGGCCAGCCAGGCGTTCAGCTGGGCGCTGCTCACGCCTTTCAGGCTGAGTACGGCCCGCTCACCCTGCAGGCTGAGCTTGCTTGGCGCGCCCAGGCGCTCGGTGGCAGCGCTCAAGGCGGCCTGGGCTTGGTCCATCGGCACCGGCGCCACGGCGCGCAGCGCAACGGCTTCGGTGGCCAGGGCCTGCATGCGCTGGCCTTGCAGGTCCAGTGCGTCTTGTTGCGCCGGTGCGGCGGCCAGGGTGCGCCAGGCCGGGGCAATGGCCAGCGCCCACAGCAGCGCGGCGCCCACCAGCACGGCGGCGGTGCTGAGCAGGCGCTGCTCACGCCCGGCCAGCATGGCCCAGCGCGCCTGGGCCGCGCGCCAGATGTTGCGCAGCGGCGCCAGGGCGGAGTTGGGGGCGGTGGAGGTGCTCATCGGGTGGTGGTGTGGCGGGCCGGCAAGGGGGTGGGTGGTGGGCAGCGGGGTGGTGGCGCAGTCGGCTGCCGGGCGCTGCTGCAGGGCGCTGTGCTCACGGCGCTCACGGCGCTCACGGCGCTGACGGGGCGGGTGCGCGCTGGATCACCAGCCGGCCCTCGGCGTTGTCCACCACCCAGCCGGTGGGCTGCAGGCGGCTGCGCAACTGGCTGATCTGCGGCGCCTGCCAGCCGGCCGCTGCCAGGCTGAGGCGGCCGGGCTCAAAGCGCAGTTGGGCGGCGGGTGGCTGGCCGTCGGGCCAGGCGGCGGCGGCGGCGGCCAACATGGGCTCAAAGTCGTCGTCACCGGGGATGCCGGCGGCCGTGCGCAGGGTGGCGGTTTCTCGCAGCATCTGGGCCGGTGCGTCCAGCACAGCGCGCACCTGCGGGTGGCTGCTGCGCAGCAGCGTCTCCAGCGCGGCGCGTTTGTCGGCCAGGCTGCGTTGCTGCTGCCAGGCCATCAGGTTCAGGCCGGCCAGTTGCAACAGCACCAGTGCAGCCAGGCCCCAGCGCGCCGGTGCCCAGGCCGGGCTCAAGACCTGGCGCACCAGCCGGCCCAGGGCCAGGCTGCTGCGGTGTTGCGGCGCCAGGTCAAATTGCAGCAGGTTCCAGGGTGAGCGCACAGCGGCCAGCGCCTGCTCGGCCGCGCTGCGCATGGCCAGCGGTGCGCCCAGCCACTGCTCGGCTGCGGCGGCGGCGGCCGGTGTGGCCGACCAGGACGCGCCCAGCGCCGACCAGCGCTCTTGCACACCCCGCGCCAGGTTGCCGGCCAGCGGCAGGCACAGCGCGTGGTCGGTGTCGGCCAGCGCCAGCCACGGGGTGTTGGCGCCAGCGGCGTCAACACGGGTAAAAAAATGGCCTTCGGGTGAGGCGCCCAGCAGGCTGGAGAAGATGCTGTCCTGCCGGCTGTGCGGGCCTTGTTGGCTGGATTGAACGCTGCCGGACTGGCCGCTGTGCTGCTGGCTGGGCTGCACACTGTCGCCGCCTTGCGTGGTGTCGGACCAGCGGCTGTCAGCGTCTGGCCCACCCCGCGCCGGCCCGCCCAGCACCGGGGCCAGCGCCGGCACCAGCCGGTCCACCACCAGGCCGGCGGCGGCCAGGCTGGCCAGTTGCGCCTGTAGCGCGGGCTTGTGCATGGCCGCCACCCAGCCCATCTCGCCGGGCGTGTGGCGCGGCGCCAGCGCCAGATGCACTTGTTCGTCGTCGGCCAGCAGTTGGTCCTCCAGCACCCCGCCCAGCGCGGCGCGCAGCCGGTTGGCCGGTGCCTTGGGCACGATGGGCCGGTGCCAGGCCACGCTGAGTGCCGGCAGCACGGCCACCACGGTGTCGGCCTTGGGGCACTGGGCGGCCGGGCTTTCACCCTGGCGGCCGATGCGCAGGCCATCGGGGCTGAGCAGCCAGGCCAGCGGTGCAGGGTCGGCCGACGGTGTGGCGTCTTGGCGCGGCAGCGCTGGCAGCAGGAGGACGAGCAAGGCCATAGTGGGGTCAGCGACGGGTCAGCAGCAGGTCAGCAGAACAGGCATGAAATCGGCAGCAGCGGTGGACAGGACAAACGGCACAACAGCAGCGGCATAAGCGACCTGGGAGCCTGCCGGACTTGGGGAACGTTGGCTCGCTATCGACGCCCCAAGTCCGACAGGCTCCTAGCGTACCCGGCCCGCAGCGGGTTGATCGGTGCTGCAACAGGGCATTGCCGGCGTCTTTGCAGGCCGGCCCGGCAAAGCCGCCCGATTGTGGCGTAGCCCACTGTGCTCACGCGCGCCGGCCGGTCAGCGCAGCGCCGGGCTCAGGCCGACCTGGCGCTGGCGTTGGATGGCCACCACCTCCAGCCCGGGTTTGCGCTCGACCAGGGTTTGCTCATTGAGCACCCGGTGGTCCAGCCGCAAGCGGCCGCGGACCTCAAAAAACGCCGACTTCACATCCACCGTGCCGGCCTGCAGCGTGATGGCCTTGCCCAGCACGTCGTTGGCTTCTTCAACACTGCGGAAGGGCTGGCGCTGGCGCGCTTGCAGCAGGCGGTCGGCGCCGCCCAGGTCGATGCCGGTGATGACCGCGGCCAGCACCTCACGCGGCGCGGTGTTCAGGTTGACGGCAGTGCGCACCGGCAGCAGCACCACCACGGCAGCCAGGCGCTTGACCGTTTCGGCGTCCAGGCCCAGCCAGGCCAGATCGGCCAGTTGCTGCGGCGCCAGCGGCGCCAGCACATCGCTGCCCAGGCTGGCGGCCAGCAGGCCGTTGGCCAACTGGCTGGCCACATCGGCGCCCAGGCCGATGCTGGCGCACAGGCGCTGCAGCACGGTCAGCTGGGCCGGCAGCAGCTTGCCGTTGTCCACCAGATTGCGCAGGTTGTAGCGCGCTTGGGCGTCGCTGATGGTGCCGGCCAGAAACGCCTCGGGGCCGTCGTCGGCTGTGGTGTTGCGGTCGGCGGCCAGAAAGGTGGACAGCCTGGCCTCGGCCAGCGGCGTGGCCCAGGGCTCGGTCAAGGCGGTGGCGCGGCCGGAGCGGGCGTCTTCACGCAGGATCAGCCTGGCCCAGTCTTGCGCACCTTGCAGGATCCAGCCGGTCTGCACCCGGGCACGCTCGCTGCTCTCCACCTGCACGCCCTTCCACTGCTGCCACACCATCGCCGAGGCCAGGGTGGCCACCAGCGTCAGCAGCACCATGGCCACCAGCAGCGCGGCGCCGCGTGGTGGGCGGCGCGGTGGGTGTTGGGTGTGGTGCAGCGTGGCTGTCATGACTGTGGCGACAGCAGCACGTCGCGCAGCAAGCGGCCTTCGGGCAGGTCAAGCTGCAGCCGCACGCCGGTGGGCAGCAGCACACGCTGAGTCACGGTGTTGGCCGCAGCGCCGGTGGCTGACGCCGCACCGGCAGCCGCTGCGGCACTGGCCGCGCTGTCGGCGGTGGTGGCCACGTCGG
>JANPOW010000259.1:0-8815 GCA_031428185.1 Betaproteobacteria bacterium
GCGAAACGGCCTCAGCGGTCCATTTTTTACCGGCTTTTTGTCCCATAGTTGAACTATGGGCCTGCAAATCCGGCAAAAACTGTCCTCGCTGGGGCCGTTTCTCGCTATCGACGCCCCAAGTCCGACAGGCTCCTAGGCGTGGTGTCATCAAGCCGCTTGCATAAAAATCCATCAGAAGACTAAAATTAACTACAAATCCAAATCAGGATTCCAACATGCTCACTGCAGACGAACCTCAGCCAGCGGCTTACGCCACATCGGTTGACCGCATGTCGGCCGCCGGCTTGCGGGCGTTTGGCCGCATGGCCGAGCTGTGGCAATTGACGGTGGACGAGCAGTTGTGCCTGCTGGGCCAGCCACCGCGGTCCACGTTTTTTGCTTGGCGCAAACACCCGGAGCGCGCCCGCCTGCCACGCGACACGCTGGAGCGCTTGTCCAACCTGCTGGGTATTTACAAAAGCCTGCAAATCCTGCTGCCCGACACCACCGCCGCCGATGCCTGGCTGCGCCAGCCCAACCAGGCGCCGCTGTTTGGTGGCCGCTCAGCACTGCAGCACATGCTGGCAGGCAATATGAGCGACATCAACCTGGTGCGCCGCTACCTGGACGGTGTGCGCGGCGGGGGCTGGT
Source organism: Betaproteobacteria bacterium (assembly GCA_031428185.1). Taxonomy (GTDB): domain Bacteria; phylum Pseudomonadota; class Gammaproteobacteria; order Burkholderiales; family Burkholderiaceae_C; genus Pseudaquabacterium. Next base: position 631 of record JANPOW010000259.1, read on the forward strand.
CTTGAGGCCTGCGCCTGGCAGCCCCGCCGACAACCTTGCTGTGCGCCGCATCCGCTGGCAGCCCGCCTGCCGCATCGTGCCCACCCGCTACCCCAGTGTCTACCTGTACGACCGCGTGGCCGACGCGGACGACTTTGACGCGCTGTACGCGCTGGAGGCACTCAGCAACGAGCGCCTGCGTGATGAGTTGGGCCAGATCGAGCGGGTGCCCGCCGCGCAGCGCCTGTTCGGCCCCGGCAGCGGCCCCATCATGGCGGCGTTCACCCATGTCAACCTGGCCGGCAGCCGGTTTTCTGACGGCAGCTACGGCGTGTTTTACGCCGCCCGCGATCGCGCCACCGCCATTGCCGAGACCTGCTACCACCACGGCCGGTTTCTGGCCGCCACCGCCCAGCCGGCACTGCACCTGCCGATGCGGCTGTACCACGTGGCGCTGGACGCCCGCCTGCATGACCTGCGCCCGCTGGATGCGGCGCCCGCCGCCGTGCATGACCTGAACGACTACAGCGCGGCCCGCAGCTTGGCCGCTGGCTTGCGCGCTGGTGGGTCGGCCGGGGTGGTCTACCGCAGTGTGCGCCATGCCGGTGGCCACAACATCGGCCTGTTCAGCCCGCGTGGTGCCAGCCAGTGCCTGCACGCCGCCCACCTGCTCTACGCCTGGGACGGCCAGCGCTTTGTCGATGTCTACGAGAAACTGCCGTGACACGCGCCGCCCGCACCATCGCCCCCGCCACAGCCGGCCCGCGCCTGGACACAGTGGATGCGTTGCGTGGCACGGCCATCGTCTGGATGGTGGCCTTCCACACCAGCTTCGACCTGAATCACCTGCGCTTTTTGAGCCCGCCGCAAGACTTTTACCGCGACCCGTTCTGGACCGTGCAGCGCGCACTGATCGTCAGCCTGTTTCTGCTGTGTGCCGGCCTGGGCCAGGCCTTGGCGCAGCAGGCAGCCGTGGCCTGGCCGCGTTTCTGGCGCCGCTGGGCCCAGGTGGCGGGCTGTGCAGTGGCGGTGTCGCTGGGCTCGGCCTGGATGTTCCCCACCAGCTGGATCAGCTTTGGCGTGCTGCACGGCATGGCGCTGATGTTGATTGCAGCCCGCCTGCTGGCGCCACTGGGGCGCTGGTTGTGGCCGCTGGGTGTGCTGCTGGTGGCCTTGCCACGCCTGCTGCAACACCCGCTGTTTGACAGCCGCTGGACCAACTGGGTGGGCCTGGTCACCCACAAGCCCATCACCGAAGACTTTGTGCCGGTGCTGCCCTGGCTGGCTGTGCTGCTGTGGGGGTTGGCGGCGGGGCAGTGGCTGCTGGCCCACCGGCGCGCCTGGCTGGACGCGGCGCTGCCGGCCTGGCTGGCAGCGCTGGCCACGCTGGGCCGCTGGCCGTTGACGGTCTACATGCTGCACCAGCCGCTGATCATCGGCGTGCTGAGTGGCCTGGCAGCGCTGCGCAGCACTGGCTGACGGCTGCGCCGAGCACGCGGGGCGACAATCGCCAGATGAGCGCCAAGATCCTGTTCGGTTTCCATGCCGTCACCGTGCGGTTAAAAACCGCCCCCGAATCCATCGTCGAGATCCATATCGACGCCTCCCGGCGTGATGCCCGCATGCGCCAGTTCACCGAGCGGGTGCAGGCTGCCGGCGCCAAGCTCATCGAAAGTGACGACGACCGGCTGATCCGCCTGGCCGGCAGCCCGCGCCACCAGGGCGTGGTGGCCAAGGTCAACATCCTCGCCAAGCTGCATTCGGTGGACGACGTGCTGGACGGCGTCACCGGCCCACCGCTGGTGCTGGTGCTGGACGGCGTGACCGACCCACACAACCTGGGCGCCTGCCTGCGGGTGGCCGATGGCGCCGGCGCCCACGCCGTGCTCGCCCCAAAAGACCACGCCGTGGGCTTGAACGCCACGGTGGCCAAAGTGGCCAGCGGCGCCGCCGAGACCGTGCCCTACCTGATGGTCACCAACCTGGCGCGCACTTTGGGTGAGCTGAAAGAGCGCGACATCCAGGTCATCGGCACCGCCGAGGACGCTGAACTCACCATCTACGACATCGATCTGACCGGCCCGGTGGCCCTGGTGCTGGGTGCCGAAGGCGCGGGCCTGCGCGCACTGACCAAAAAGACCTGCGATGTGCTGGTGCGCATCCCGATGGCCGGCGCGGTGGAAAGCCTCAACGTCTCGGTGGCCTCAGGCGTGTGCCTGTACGAGGCGCTGCGCCAGCGCCGGCCAGCAAAGCCCGCTTGAGCCTGGCCCACCATGCCCGTCTTCGCCGTCTCCCACCCGCTGGTGCGCCACAAGATCGGCCTGCTGCGCGAGGACCAGATCTCCACCAAGAAATTCCGCGAGCTCACGCACGAGTTGGCACGCTTGCTGGCCTACGAGGCCACGGCCGACTTTCCGCTCGAAAAAACCAACATCCAGTGTTGGAGCGGCCCGGTGGAGATTGACCAGATCGCTGGCCGCAAGGTCACCATCGTGCCCATCCTGCGTGCCGGCCTGGGCATGCTGGACGGCGTGCTGGACATGGTGCCCAACGCCAAGATCAGCGTGGTGGGCCTGGCGCGTGACCATGCATCGCTGCAACCGGTGCACTACTTCGAGAAGTTCGTCGGCCACCTGAGTGAGCGCACTGCCATCATTGTTGACCCGATGCTGGCCACCGCCGGCTCGATGATTGCCACCATCGATCTGCTCAAGGCCCGTGGTTGCCAGGACATCCGCGCCCTGGTGCTGGTGGCAGCACCTGAGGGCATTGCCGCGCTGGGCAAGGCCCACCCCGACGTGCGCTGCTGGACGGCAGCGGTGGACAGCCACCTCAACGAGATCGGCTACATCATCCCGGGCCTGGGTGATGCGGGCGACAAGATCTTCGGCACCAAGGACGAGGACACGCTGTAGGCCGCAGGGTGTTGCCGGCCAGCCAGATCAAGGCGCGCCCACCACCGTCAGTGCACCCACATTGACCGGGTTGGTGCTGCCGGCGTCGCTCAGCACCACAGCGCACCCGCACCCGGTTGGCCAATGTTGCCGTTGGTGCTTGTGGCGTGCCGGCGTGGTGGCGCGTGTCATCAGTGTCATCAAACGGTTGGGCGAGATGCTCTGCACATCCACCCGCGCCGCCAGGTTGCCCACCTGGTTGGTCGGCAGCAAGGCCGGCAACCCAGCCTTGACCCGGTTGGGCCGCCAGGTCGGGAGATCGCCCAGGAGACCAAGACTGCGGACCATTCGGCGTGGCCTTGAGGTGCGTAAAAGCAGGATCGCCGCGCAGGTATCAACAACATCTTGAAGCGCTTCAGCACGTTTTTCAAATCCGCCATTCACGCCCGGGCCGGCCGCTGCGCAGCAGCCGATTGGATACCATGCCGCGCGGCGCAACAGCAGTCAAAACGGGAGTGATTCCATGGCCATGGATGTGGTGGACTACGAGATCAAGGGCTCGGAGATGCAGTTTGTCGAGCTTGAACTCGACCCGGGCGAAGCGGCTGTGGGTGAGGCCGGCAGCCTGTTTTTCATGGACGCCGGCATCACCATGGACACCGTGTTTGGTGATGGCTCCGGCGCCAGTGGCGGTGGCTTTTTTGGCAAGCTGCTGGGTGCAGGCAAGCGGCTGGTCACGGGTGAATCGCTGTTCACCACGGTCTACACCAACCAGGCAGCGCAAAAGCTGCGGGTGGCGTTTGCTGCACCCTATCCGGGCAAGATTCTCGCGATGGATTTGCGCCAGCTGGGCGGCACGCTGATCTGCCAGAAAGACGCTTTCTTGTGCGCCGCACGCGGGGTGTCGCTGGGCATCTTTTTCCAGCAAAAACTGGGCGTGGGCTTCTTCGGCGGTGAGGGCTTCATCATGCAAAAGCTGGACGGCGACGGCCTGGCGTTTGTGCATGCCGGTGGCAGCATCGTCAAGCGTGAGCTGCAGCCCGGCCAGACGCTGATGGTCGACACCGGCTGCGTGGTGGCGTTCACACCCAACGTCAATTTCGAGATCCAGTACGTCGGCAAGATCAAGACCGCGCTGTTCGGCGGTGAAGGGCTGTTTTTGGCCAAGCTCAGCGGCCCCGGCACGCTGTGGTTGCAAAGCCTGCCGTTCTCGCGCCAGGACAGCCGCATTTTTGCTGCGGCACCGCAGCGTGGCGGCGCGCGGGAGGAGGCTGGTTTGCTGGGCGGCCTGGCCGGTGGTGCAGCCGGTGGCAGCCTGCTGGGCGGTTTGTTCGGTGGCGGTGGTGGTGGTGGTGGTGATGGTGATGGTGATGGTGATGGCAACTGAGTTGCCGCAGCGCGCCGGCCGGGCGTGCTGGTCGGCCTTGCCCGCTGCCGTGCTGGCCCTGGCGCTGCTGGTTGGCACTGCGCCACTTGCCGCAGCGCCGGTAGCCACACCAACGCCCACACCCGGCGCCAGCCTGTTTCTTGAAGCGCTGACCTGGACGGAACTGCGTGACCGCCTGGCCACCGGCACCACCACCGTGCTGGTGCCCATCGGCGGCACCGAGCAAAGTGGGCCGCACATCGCGCTGGGCAAACACAACACCCGGGTGCGCCTGCTGGCCGGGCTGATTGCCCAGCAACTGGGCAACACGGTGGTGGCGCCGGTGCTGGCTTATGTGCCCGAAGGCACGATCAGCCCGCCTGCTGCGCACATGCGCTTCACCGGCACGCTGAGCATCCCCGACACGGTGTTTGAGGCGCTGTTGGAGGCCACCGCCCGCAGCCTGCGCCAGCACGGCTTTCGGGATGTGGCCTTGTTGGGTGACCACGGTGGTTACCAAAAAAGCCTGGAGAAAGTGGCCACCAAACTCAACCGCGAATGGGCTGGTGTGGCGGGCCCGCGCTGCCGGGTGCATGCACTGGCGGACTATTACCATGCCGCCCAGGCCGGCCATGCCGCGCTGCTGGCGGCACGCGGCTTCAGCGCCGCTGAGATCGGCAGCCATGCCGGCCTGGCCGACACCGCGCTGATGCTGGCCACCGACCCGACGCTGGTGCGCAACGACCAGTTGGTGCGCGCTGCCAAGGCCGGCGCCAGTGAGGGTGTGGCGGGTGACCCCCGCCACGCCACCGCCGAGCTGGGCCAGATCGGGGTGGACCACATCGTCCAGGCCAGCGTGGGCGCACTGCGCAACCGCATCGCTGGGCGCTGACCGCTGCGGGCGTGCGTGCCGGTGTGCCTGCCGCCACCACCGCGCCAGCCCAGACTGGCGGATGGTGGGCGCCTCAAGCCCGCTTCATAGAATGCAAGACTTCATTTTGTGCAAGAGACTGCGTGACCATGGCTGTTGATTCGAGAAAAAACTTGGGTTCAGGCGCACTGTTGAGTGCCACGGCACTGGTGGCTTTGGGCGTTTTGGTCGCCAGTTCGGCTCGCAGTGCCGGGCCGGCGGCCAGCGCGCCGCCTGCGGCACCAACACCAGCCCCTGCCATCAGCGTGGCGTTGCCCGGCATGCCACCGGTGGTGGACGCCAACAACCTGTACAGCGAGGTGGGTGCCGACAGGTTTAGCACCAAGGTGCAGGGCGATCTGCCGCGCATCTACGTGCCCAATCTGCGCTCCAACGACGTGATGGTGGTCGACCCGGCGGCCATGAAGGTGGTGGGCCGCTTCAAGGTGGGCATTGGCCCGCAGCACATCGTGCCGGCCTGGGATTTGCGCACCCTGTGGGTGACCAACAACGCCGAAGGCCGCACCGACGGCAGCCTGACCCCGATTGACGCCCGCACCGGCCAGCCCGGCAAGGCGATCCCGGTGGACGACCCGTACAACATGTACTTCACGCCGGATGGCAAATCGGCCGTCGTGGTGGCCGAGGCGCGCAAGCGGCTGGACTTCCGCGATCCGCAGACCATGGCGCTGCAATATTCCATCGACACCCCGGGCTGCCCCGGCATCAACCACGCCGATTTCGCCATCGACGGCCGCTTTGCGATCTTCACCTGCGAGTTCTCGGGCACCGTGGTCAAGATCGACCTCGTCAAACGCCAGGTGGCCGGTTATCTGGCGTTGAAGATGCCCGCCAGCCGCTTCAAAGAGAGCGCCGGTCCACGGGCGCCCGTGGCTGTGGCTTCCGCGCCCGCAGGCAAGGTCTGGGAGCCCGGTGAAACCGAGGTCTGCACTGTCAAGAAAGGCATGCCGCAAGACATCCGCAGCGCGCCCGATGGCAAGCGCTTCTACATTGCCGACATGCATGCCGACGGTGTGCACATCATCGACAGTGAATCGTTCACCCAGGTTGGTTTCATCACCACCGGCATCGGCGCGCATGGCCTGTACCCCAGCCGCGACGGCAAAAGCCTGTACGTGGCCAATCGTGGCTCACACAAGATTCACGGCCCCAAGCTGGGCAATGGCAGCGTGATGGTGATCGACTTTGCGACCGAGAAAGTCACCGCCCGGTGGCCGGTGCCAGGCGGTGGCAGCCCGGACATGGGCAATGTCAGTGCTGACGGCAAATACCTGTGGTTGGCCGCCCGCTACGACGACGTGATCTACCGCTTTGATACCCGCAGTGGTGCGGTGGCGCAGATCAAGGTGGGCCGTGAGCCGCACGGCCTCACCGTGTGGCCGCAGCCGGGCCGCTACTCGCTGGGCCATACCGGCAATTTGCGCTGATGGCCGCTGCGGGCGTTGAATGCGGCTTCACCCCAACTCCCAAAGCGACTGAATGAAGCAACTTCTGGATGCGTTCTGGCGTGCCGCCGCGTATTGCCTGCACCCCAAGGTCATTGGCCTGTCGCTGCTGCCACTGCTGATCAGCAGCGCGACCGCCCTTGGCATGGGCTGGTTTTTTTGGGAGCCGGCAGTGGCCGGTGTGCGCGCCACGCTGGAGAACTTCTCGCTGGTGGACGCTGGGCTCAAGCTGGTCGAATCCGTCTTCGGCACATCGTTCCGCACCGTGCTGGCGCCGTTGATCGTGGTGGGCCTGGCCGCACCGGTGATCGTGGTGCTGTCGGTATTGCTGGTGGCCTGGCTGATGTCACCGGCCATCGTCACGCTGGTGGCCAGCCGGCGTTTTGCAGCGCTGGAGAAAAAACGCGGCGCCGGCATCATCAGCAGTGTGCTGCTGGCGCTGGGCTGCACCGTGCTGGCCCTGGCCGCACTGCTGCTGAGCCTGCCGCTGTGGTTGATCCCGCCGCTGGTGCTGGTCTTGCCGCCGCTGATCTGGGGCTGGCTCAACTACCGCGTGATGGGTTTTGATGTGCTGGCCCTGCACGCCAGCACGGCCGAGCGCCGGGCCCTGATCAAGGCCCACCGGCTGCCGCTGTTGGGCATCGGTGTGGTGTCGGGCTATCTGGGCGCAGCGCCCATGCTGCTGTGGGCCGCCAGCGCCATGACGCTGGTCTTTGCCCCGCTGCTGATCGTGCTGTCGGTGTGGCTCTACACCCTGGTCTTTGCCTTCTCGGCGCTGTGGTTTGCCCACTACGCGCTGGCCGCGTTGGCCACCATGCGGCGCGAGGCGGATGCGGCCGCTGAGAAGGCACGCCTGGCCGCCAGCAAGCCGCCCGGCATGGTGATCGATCTGCTGCCGGACGGCAGCATTGCGCCCTCAAACCCACCCCCGGCCACGCCTGCGGCCGGTGGCGCCACAGCCCTGCCGCCGCCCGTCTGAGCGCGCCAAACCAGCCAGCATCCCATGCCCCACATCGGCCTCATCATCGTCGGCGACGAAATCCTGTCCGGCAAGCGCCAGGACAAACACCTGGCCAAGGTCATTGACCTGCTGACCGAACGTGGTTTGGCCCTGGCCTGGGCGCGCTACCTGGGCGACGACCGCCAACAGATCACCGCCGCGCTGCGCGATGCCTTTGCGTCCGCCGACATCGTCTTTTGCTGCGGCGGCATCGGCGCCACACCCGATGACCATACCCGCCAAAGCGCCGCTGCCGCGCTGGGCCGGCCACTGGTGCTGCACCCCGAGGCGGCAGACCTGATCCGCGAACGCATGCGTGATGTGGCGGCCGAGCAAGGCCAACCCTACACACCCGACCGGCCCGACAACCTGCACCGGCTCAACATGGGCAGCATCCCGCAGGGTGCCAGCATCATCCCCAACCCCTACAACAAGATCCCGGGCTTCTCGGTGGGCGATGTTCACTTTGTGCCCGGCTTTCCGGTGATGGCACACCCGATGATTGCGTCACTGCTGGATGGCCGCTACCAGGCGCTGCACGGCAGCGCGCGACAAACCGAGCGCTCGGTG
>JANPOW010000260.1:0-2239 GCA_031428185.1 Betaproteobacteria bacterium
GTCCGTACAACGACATCGTGATCGACAACCTGGCCGTGAGTGGTGAGCACGCCGTGCTGCAGATGGTGGGGCCGGACGTCTTCATTGAAGACCTGAACAGCACCAACGGCACCTACATCAACGGCAAGGCGATCAAGAAGCAGCAGCTGGCCCACAACGACACGGTGGAGATCGGCAAGTACAAGATCAAATACTTGGTCGAAGAAGTGGGTGACTACGAAAAAACGATGGTTGTGCGCCCTGGTGCTGGTGCGCACTCACCCTACAACAACACCGCACCCATGCCCAACCCAGGCCAGCCCGGTGGTGTGCAGGGCGGTGGGTCGGGTGCGTCGGCCTCCATCAAGGTGCTCAGCGGTGCGGCTGCCGGCCGCGCTGTCACGCTTACAAAGGTGGTCACCACCGTGGGCAAGCCGGGTGTGCAGGTGGCGTCCATCACCAAGCGGCCCACGGGTTACGTGCTGGCCCATGTGGAGGGTGCCCTGCGCCCCAGCATCAACGGCGTGATGCTGGTGTCCGAGACCGCACCGCTCAGCAACGGTGACTTGATTGAGTTGGCCGGCACACAAATGCAGTTTGTGCACGTCTGACCAGGTCGGCGCCTGGCGCCATTGCGCTTCTGGCAGCAGGGCTGCCACAACGATTCAGCCATCACCCGCTTGGCCCTTGGGCCTTGGGCCTGCCGGCAGCAATGGCATGGTGCCGGCACGCGGCGCCCTGTGCCCGGCGCGCCGTCAGCAGGCGCGCAAATACCGTCGCCGTGTGGTGTGACCAAGCGCACGCCAGGTCCATCGGCCTGCACAAAAGTAGGGGTGCGCGGTGGGGATTTGTCAATCCCGCTGCTTGCATGCGGCTGCCCGGGCCTGCACCATTGCCGTATCGCCGCAACGGCCTTGCCAGACCTCAGCGCCGATCCACGGCCCTATCTGGTGCGGCTTGCGCCCGCCACTGCACAGGCCCGCCAGCACAGCGGCCTCCATCGCCATGCAAATCCGTGTTCTGGGCTGTTCCGGCGCCATCGCTGCCGGCTGTCGCACCACAGCCTTTCTGCTCGATGACGATGTACTGATCGACGCCGGCACCGGCGTGGGTGACCTCACCTTGGACCAACTGGCCCGGGTTGACCACATCCTGCTCAGCCATTCCCACCTGGACCACGTGCTGGGCGTGCCGCTGCTGGCCGACAGCGTGATGCGGCGCCGCGCCGGCCGCCCGCCCATCGTGGTCCACGGCCTGCCCGCCACCCTGCAGGCGTTGCGTGACCATGTGTTCAACGGCGCCATCTGGCCTGATTTCACGCGCTTGCCCAGCACTGAGCGGCCCATCCTGGCGCTGCAGCCCTTTGAGACCGGCCAGGTGCTGCAGTTTGGCGCCCGCCGCATTGAGGTGTTGCCGGCCCTACACACCGTGCCGGCGGTCGGTTTTGCGGTGCTGGGCCGTGACGCTGGCCCGGGTGCCTGGGTGTTTACCGGTGATACCGCGCCCAACCCGGCGCTGTGGCAGCGCTTGCGCAGCCTCAAAGTGGCCAGCCTGGTGATTGAAACCGCCTTCCGCAATGACGAACACCAGCTCGCCGCTGTCAGCCGCCACCTGCACCCGGCCGCGTTGGGCCTGGAGCTGCAGCAACTGGCACAGGCCACCACGGTCTACATCACCCACATCAAGCCGGGTGAACTGGCGGCGGTGATGGCCGAGATCGGCGCGCTGGACAAGCGCCACCCGGTGCAGGCGCTGCTGGCCGGACAGTTGATGGTGGTGACGTGATCGGTCGGTGCTGACAAAAAATCGTCACCTCGCCACGCCGCCAGGTGACGAAATTTGGCAGCTGGGGTGGCCGGGCCGTGACAAACGCCTGCCGACACGCTGCAAATGGCCCTCCTGCAGCCTGGCACGCGATCTGCACTGGATGGAGTGCAGTCCACCCCCACACCAAATTTGCAGGAGATCCAGCATGAAGCGTATTCAAAAAGGTTTCACCCTCATCGAACTGATGATCGTCGTGGCCATCATCGGCATCCTGGCGGCGGTTGCGTTGCCGGCTTACCAGAAGTACATCAACCGGGCGGCTTACACCGAAGTCATTGCGCAGGCCAAGCCGATCACGGTGGGCATCACCGAGTGCCTGCAATCGCAAAGCGCCATTGCCAGTTGTGAATCGCTGGCCCTGCTGGGCATGGTGTCACCGCAAGCAACCAATGCATTTTCCAGCCTGGTGGTTGCCGCTGGCGGCGTGGTCACG
>JANPOW010000261.1:0-15441 GCA_031428185.1 Betaproteobacteria bacterium
ATGCGCTTGCGATTGGAAAGGACTCGAAGGAGTCGATCATCGTCGGCACTCAACTGAACTGGCTTGGCAACTCGCATGGCATCGACCTCCAGGATAGCTGGAGATCACCTTGCATTATACGTGCCGTTATTTATGGTTCACAACACTAGACTGCGCCCATTTCCAGCGTCAACGCAGGCCCGACCCAAAGCCCGACAGGCTCCTGGGGCCAGCAGTTCTTCGTGGACAACAAGCCCGGCGCCAGCGGCAGCATTGCCACGCAATTGGCGATGCAGTCACCGCCTGTCGGCCGCCGTGTCGGCCCGCACTTCTTCGGTGACGACGACAGCCACTTGTTCCAGACCTTCAACCGCAACAAAAAAAAAAGCCTGACGCTCGACCTGAAGCACCCCGAAGGCCAGGCCGTATTCCACAAGCTGGTGTCCAGCGCCGACGCGGTGCTGGACAACCTGCGGGGTGAACTGCCCAACAAGCTGGGGGTGTGCTGCCCGGCGCTGAAAGACATTAACCCGCGCATCGTCTGCGCGCATTTTTTGGCCTATGGCCGCGAGGGCCCGCGCACCGCCTGGCCGGGCGACGACTGCCTGATGCAGGCCGAGGCCGGGCACATGTCGCTGACTGGTGAACAAGACGGCCCGCCCACGCGCTACGGCCTGCCCATCGTCGACATCATGAGCGGCCTTGTCGCCGCGTTCGGCCTGCTGGCCGGTGTTGTCAGCGCAGGCGCCAGTGGCTTGGGGTTGGACGTGCACACCTCGCTGTTTGACGTGGCCTTGCACAATCTGAACGACCCCGGCACCTGGTACCTCAACGGCGGCGCCGGCGCCGGCACCGGCCGCACTGCGCGCAGCGCGCACCCTGGCCTGGTGCCCAGCTATTGGGCGGCGCAAGGGCTGCCGCTACCCTGACACCGGCACACTTGCCCGCCGGCGCAGCGCTCTGCGCAACGCCCCGCGCAACACCTTGCGCACCACCTTGCGCGACCTCTGAGAAAGCAAGCATGAGCATCCCTGACAACACCCCGATCCTGGTCGGCGCCGGCCAGGCGTCCGAGCGCCCAGGCGAGCCTGGCTACCGGGCCCTGTCGCCCACCGACCTGACGGCCGAAGCCGCCCGCGCCGCGCTGCGTGATGCCTTGCCGGGCGATGCCAACGCCGTGGCAACGCTGGCAGCCAAGCTGGACGCGCTGTACGCAGTGCGCACGATGGCGGACTCACTGCCCGCGCCGCTGCGCCCCCAGGCCGCGCCTTTTGGCGGGCCCGACAAGGTGCCCGCCGCCCTGGCCCGGCGCATCGGTGCCGCGCCCCGGCTGGCGGTGTACTCACCGGCCTGTGGCGATGAGCCCCAACGCCTGGTCGGCGAAGCCTGCGAGCGCCTGGCGCTGGGTGACTATGCGTGGGTGCTGCTGTGTGGCGGCGAGGCCATCTCCACCACCCGTGCCGCCAAGGCCAGGCAGGAACCGCTGGACTGGAACGAGCACGACGATGCGCCGGTTGAAGACCGGCGCGGCAACATCGGCGTGCTGCGCACCAAGTACATGACCGACCACCAGTTGCTGATGCCGCCCACCATCTACCCGCTGTTTGAGCAGGCGCGGCGCAGCCGGCTGGGTCTGTCGCGTGCGGGCTATGCCCGGGCCATGGGCGCGCTGATGGCGCCGTTCTCAGGCGTGGCCGCTGCCAACCCGCATGCGGCCAGCAGCCGCCGCTGGAGCGCCGAGGCCATCGCCGACGTGGGCCCCGACAACCGCATGATCAGCGACCCGCACCCGATTTCGGTGGTGGCCCGCGACCAGGTCAACCAGGCCGCCGCGTTGCTGCTGACCACCGTCGGCCAGGCCCGCGCCGCCGGCATCCCCGAGGCCAACTGGGTCTATCTGCACGGCTACAGCGCACTGGACGAACGCATGGTGCTGGACCGGCAAGACCTGGGCGCGTCGCCCGCGATGCAGGCGGCCTACGGCCTGGCACTGGCTGCCGCCGGTGCCACGGTGGCCGATGTGCGCCACATCGACATCTACAGCTGTTTTCCGATTGCGGTGTTTGCCGCCATCGACGCGCTGGGCCTGCAAAGCGACGACCCGCGTGGCCTGACGCTGACCGGCGGCCTGCCCTACTTCGGTGGGCCGGGCAACAACTACTCGATGCATGCGCTGTGCGCGCTGATGGCCCGCCTGCGCGCCCAGCCCGGCACGCTGGGCCTGGTGGGCGCCAACGGCGGGCTGCTGTCCACCCATGCGGTGGGCGTTTACAGCACCACGCCGCGCGCCTTCCAGGTGTGTGACAGCGCGGCCGCACAGCGTGCCATCAACGCCCTGCCCGCCCCGCCCCTGGTGCCCTACCCAGACGGCTGGAGCACGCTGGAAAGCTACACCGTGCTGCACGACAAAAGCGGCCCGCAGACCGTGGTGGTGGTGGGGCGCTGCGCACGCACCGGTGGCCGCTTTCTGGCCAACAGCGCTGCGGGCGATGTGGCGACGCTGGCGGCATTCACCGACACGGCCGGCGCCGACCCGCTGGGCCTGCGCATCACCGTGCGCCACCACCAGGGCCGCAACCTGTTTGCGCTGGGCCAGGCGGCGCTGGACGCCCTGGCCCCGCCGCCCCGCCTGACGCTGCAAGCCAGCTACGCGCATGTGATCGTCGAACGGCGCGGCGCGGTGCTGGAGGTGACCATCAACCGCCCCGAGGCCAACAACGCGCTGACGCCCGAGGCCAATGACGAACTGGAGCAGATCTTCAACAGCTACGACGCCGACCCGTCGCTGTGGGTGGCCATCATCACCGGCAGCGGCAGCAAGGCTTTTTGCACCGGCAACGACCTGCAAGTGGCCGCCAGCGGCCGGCGCCTGTGGCTGCCGCGCACCGGCTTTGGCGGGCTCACGTCGCGGCTCGACCGGGTCAAGCCGGTGATCGCGGCGGTGAACGGTGATGCGATGGGCGGTGGTTTTGAGATCGCCCTGGCCAGTGACCTGATCGTGGCCGACGAGACCGCGCAGTTTGCGCTGTCCCAGGTGCGTGTGGGCCTGATCGCCAGCGCCGGTGGCCTGCAACGGCTGACGCGGCAGATCCCCTACAAGCAGGCGATGGAGATGATCCTCACCGGCCGGCATGTGCCGGCGGCCGAGGCCAGCGATCTCGGGTTTGTCAACCGCCTGGTGGCGGCCGGCACCGCGCTTGCCGGCGCCCGCGCGCTGGCCGACACATTGCTGGACTGCTCACCCACGGCGATCCGGCTGTCCAAGACGCTGCTGCAGGCGCAGGCCAGGATCGCCAGCGAGACTGAAGCCGTGCAGCCGGCCTACACCGCCCTCGACCGCCTGCTGGCCAGCGAGGACCGCATCGAGGGCATGGCCGCCTTTGTGCAGCAGCGCAAACCGGTGTGGACAAACCGCTGAGCCTTGGCGCCTTGCCCGCCCGGTCAGCAAGCCGGTGGCACCGGCACCAGCGGCGACACCCGCAGCATGCGGGCGTGGCCCAGGTTGCGGCCCAGCGGGTCGTCGATGTCCGGGTCGGTCTGGAACTCCACCACCAGCGTGGTGAGCGCTGCGTCCGGCCCCAGGCCGTGGCGCTGCAAGGTTTGCTGCACCTGCGCCAACGCAAACTGGCCTTCGCCAAACAACAGCGGCGCTGCGCCATCACTGGGCCGCACAAACTGCGGGTCACCCAGCGCAAACAGCGGCGTGCGCAGCAGCATCAGGTTGCGCCAGGCGCCCGCGTCGGCCTGCTCAACGCGGGCGTACAGCACTGCCCACAGCCGGGTCTTGGGCAGGCGCGGGCGCACATGCCGGCCGCCTTGCACCGGCGTGGCAAAGGGTGCACGCACCTGCACCGCATCGCTGCCCCGGGCGGCCTGGCAGGCCAGCGGCGGCGGTGGGTGCTGCACCCCAGCCACCCGCAGCGGCGCACCAAAGCGGCCCTGGGCGGTGGACCAGCGGCCACCGGCATGGCCCAGCCGCACCTCGTAGGTGAACAGCCCCAGCAACTCGGGTGACGCTGCGCTGAGCCCGTCGGGCAGCGGGATCAAATACTGCGCGCCGCTCAGCGCCGGCTGCAGCAGGGCTTGCATCGCATGCAGGCCGTTGTCGTCACGCGGCTGGCCGGGCGAGACTTGGCGCAGCCATTCGGCGTCCAGCGGCAGCGCGGGCTCGGGCTTGGTTTCGGCGATGACCTCATCCGTCAGCAAGGGGTCTGCGGCGCAGGCCAGCACACGCACAAAGTAAGCGTCCTGCGGGTCGGCCGGCGGGGCGTCAAACTCAAGCCACAGCATGCGCTGGCGCTGCTGGGTGGATGCGTAGTCGTCGGCCGCCAGGTGCGGTGACAACGCGATGCCGGCCGACACCAGATGCGGCACTTGCACCGGCGGGGTGGTCACCGGCAGCAGCACACCCAGTTGCAGCGCAGCCGGCGCGGGCACGCCATCGCGCAGCACCGCACTGATCTCGTAGGACACGCTCAGCTCGGTTGGAAAGCCACCCGGGCGCGGCTTGGGGTCAAGCGCGTCGATGAACACCAGCTGGCTGAAAGCGCGTTGCGGGTCGCGTGCGCCGTCGCCCACCGGCCCCGCCGGCGGCAGCGCGGTTGCGGCCACCGCACGTGGCAGCGTGATGGTGCCGGCCAGCTCCACCACATCGGCCTGGCCGGGCCTGCTGAGGCGGCGCTGCACGGCCAGGCCGTCAGTGGCCAGGGCGTCCCAGGTCCAGTCGCGGGCCAGCGCTATTTGCAGCACGTTGATCCAGCGCTGCGCCAAGTCGGTGTCCGAAGCCAGTGTGAGCGACGCACGCTCAGGCGACAGCACATGGCGCAGCGCACTGGCGCAGCCCAGCACGGTGCGGCTGGCGGCCCGGCCGGTAAGCGTGAGCTCACGCGCGTCCAGCCCGGCCTCTTGCGCCAGCCGGGCCAGCGGCCGGGGCACGGCCGGGTTGCCGCCTGCAGCGCGGAAGAAAAAGCTGCGCAGCAGCGGTTCAGCAGCAAACAGCGCAGCTTCGGCTTGTGCTGCGGCGCGCAGCTCAACCACCACAGCCGTGCCCTGGCGTGCGGCGTCACTGGCAAAGTAGCCGGCATCCCCGCGCCCCAACGCCACCAGCACCAGGCGCAGGTCACGCGCGGTGGGCACCAGCAGCGCACCGGCCTCGGGCTGCAGGGCGGCCAGGCCGTCCAGCGTGGGCAGGTCGACGGGCTGCAGGTCCAGCGTCAGCGCGTCGGCATCAAAAGCACGTCGGGTCTCGTACAGCGGCCACCAGGCGGCCTGGTCGCCCTGCAGCGCGCGCACCTCCAGCCGGATGTGCAGCACCAGCACATCGGGGTCGGGCAGCCCGGGTTCGGTCTGACGGCCGGCCAGCAGGTCGGCGTCCAGCGCGGCGTCCAGGTCAGCAAAGCTGTGGGCACCGGTGAACAGCAGCTCGGGGTGGCGCAGCCGGGGTTTGGCCACGATCAAGCGCAAGTCGGCCCGGCTGGGCCGCTGCACCACCTGCACCGCACCCGGCGGTTTGTGCCGCATGAAGCTGAGCTCGGCCAGGTGGTGGGCGTCGCGGTCCGTGGCCGCTGGTGTTGCCGCATCGGGCCCGGGGCCGCCCCGGCTGAGATCCGCCAGCCGCACCCGGAACTGGTAGCGGTGGCCATACAGCAGCGCCACGTCTTTGTCACCCACGGCCTCAAAACGCTGCTCGCGGCCCAGCCGCATGGCATCAAACGCCGGGTCGAAGCCGGCGCGCTGGTGCAGCCGGGTCAGGTCGGCATCCGTCAGCACCAGCGACGCACCGCGCCAGGTGCAAAAGTAAGGCGGCATCCAGAAATCACCCACCAGCGTGGGTGAGGCCTGCACCGGCGCTACCTCAATGGCCACCTCACCGGCGGCTGGCCCCAGCGTCAGCGGCCCCAGCATGAGCGGGCCGATGCTGGCCACTTGTTGCAGGGAGTGCCAGGCGCCGCCATCCGCCGCACCATCCGCCACACCACCTGCGCCGTCACCCGCAAGATCACGCACATCCACCCGGTAGCCGGCGGTGCCCATCGGCGCATTGGCGCTGGCCGCCACCTGGCGTGCAAATGCATCGGCCAGGTGCTCGTCGTCCCAGGCCAGGCGGATGGCATCACCCTGCTGGCCGCCTTGCGCGGCATGCACCAGGCGGGCAAAGCCCTGGTCGTAGCGCTCGGCGTCGCGGAACACGTCATCGGCCACACCCGCCCCATCCACCGGGAACAGCACCGCCGCATACAGGCCACGCGGCACCCCGGCCTGCAGCGGCGGCAGGCGTGCGGCGTGGCTGGCCACCCAGGCTGGGTCAGCCGCCAGGTCACCGCTGGCATGCAGGCCGATGTGCAGCCAGCCACCACGCGCAAACAGTGCCGGGTCGTCCAGCGGGATGCGGGCCTGCCCCAGCAGGCCCAGCGCGCTGGCCAGCTTGGGTTGGCGCAGCGCAAAGGCCAGCACCTCGCCCCAGCGCAGGGTGTCAGGCAACACCACCGGGGCTGCTGGCTGCTCGGCATGGGCGGCATGCAGGGCGCAGGCGTAGTCGTCTGCGCTGGCCAGGCCGGCACTGAGTTGCCGGCTGCCCACCAGGCTGCGGTACGACGCGGTGACCGGCTTGCGAAAGCGCGGCGCGGGCGGCGCCACCAGCGGCGCTGCATCCGGCGGCACGATCTTGAACTGAACCGCCAGCTCGGCAAACAGCGCGGCCTTTTGTTGCGGCGCCTCGTCCAGCAGCAAGGGGCCCACCGCCACCGCGTCGGCGGCGCGGGGCAGATGGTCCAGGCTGGGGATCAGGCGGGCTTCAAAGCGCAGGTCGGCGTCGGCAAAGGCCAGCGCACCGGCGGCCAGTGGCGCCCGCGGATCGTTTTGCGGCAGGCACAAAAATCGCACGGTGAGTGCGGCACCGTCCCAGTGCTGCGGGAAGGCCAGCAGGTTGAGTTCAGCAGTGGTGATGGCCATGGTGGGCAGCCCTTGTGCGTGGATTGACTTGGGGTGTTGAGTTGAATTGGCGGCCGGATCGGCAGCCGCTCACAACAAGGCCGCAGCCGTGCTGGCGGCGGCCACGATGGGGTTGATGCCCGCCACGATCTGCAACAGCCCGAGCGGGATGTTTTGTTCAAACTGGGTGCGGAAATCCACCCGCTCCTTGAAGAACACCGCCACCTGCACCGACCCCGCCACCCGCAGGTCGGCAAAGATGGTCACGGTGGAGTCGTTGTTCAGCCGCTGCAGGCGCGCCATCGCGTCAGCGCCAAACGACAAGGCAAACAGCCCCGCCAGCAACTTGCAGCGCGCCTCGATGCCCAGCATCACACCCGGCTGCAGCGTCTCGGGGATCAGGGTGTAGCCGTAGGTCACGGTGGCCTCCACCTCCAGCAGGCCTTTGATCAGGTCACCGCCGATGGAGGTGGCTGTGCCAAGGCCCATCTCGATCAGCGGCTTGCCACCGTCTTTGATCTGGATCGCAAACCGGAACGCACCGCCGGCATACAGCAGCGGTGGCAGGATGGCTTGCTGCACATCGCCGGTGAACTCGACCAGCAGTTGGCCGGCGCTGACACCACCCAGCCCGGCCTGCAACTCGGCGTTGATGGTGAACTGGCCGTAAAACTTGCCGATGCCGATGTCGATGCGGCTGTCCGGCCCCTCACCGATGCGCAGCAGCAAGTGCAGGCGCACGGTGAATGACGGGCTGGGCCCGCTGCCGGCGGCCACGTCCACCTGCAGGTCAAAGGGCAGGTTCACAAAGTTGCGCAGCGCGTTGACGATGTCCTGCAGCGCGTCCAGCGCCGGGCCAAACACCAGCGTGGGCTTTTGCAGGCCGGCCAGCGCCCCGCTGGCGGCCTTGAAATTGGACTCCAGGCTGAACAGCACACCGGGGAAGGGATCAACATGCAAATCCAGCTTGTCGGGTGGCTGCAGCAGTTGCCAGGGTGCGGCGGCCACGGCCGAATCGATGGCCAGATCAAAGTTGAGTGCCGGGCCAAACACCCGCTGCAGGCCCCAGGCCGTGCCGCTGGCCACATCGGGCAGCGGTGGATTGAAGGCAAACCGGGGGTTGCTGAGCTGCCAGGCATTGGCCGCTGAGATGCCAAACACGGCGGGCTGGGCGGCGCGCAAGGCAAACGCGGCGCGTGGGAACACGCTGCTTGCCTGCAGCAGCGCCAGCGGGTCAGCCATCAGCGGGGCGGCGCTGCGCAGGCTGCCGGGCTGGGCCGGGTCCACACTGGGCCGGGGGAACAACACCCGGCTGCTGGGTGTGCTGAGCAGCAGGCCGTGCTCGGCCCGTGCCAGCGTGCGCCGTGCGTCTGCGGGGTCGCGGAAGGTGTAGGGCCGGCCGGGCCGGCGCACCACCGGCAGGCCGCGCTGCGGGTCCACCGGCGACACGTCGGAGGTCTGGGTGTCGATGCGCACTGCCGTCCAGGTGCCGGCCAGTGGCAAGGTGGGCGCGCCGTAGGCCGCCACCGCAAAACCGGGTGCACCGCCGTCATCGGGCGCCAAGTCGGCCAGCAGGTGGTGCAGGTGCATGTCCAGGCTGCCACCCAGCCGGATGCGGCAATCCACAGCGCCACCAATCGGCCCACCAACGGCCTGGAACAACAAGGCAAAACGCTTGGCGTCGGGTGTCAGCCCGGCTGGCGGCGCACCGGCGCCACGCCACACCGGCGCCAACTGGATGTAGCCCGATTGGTCGAGCGCCGGCACCAGGCCATCGCTGCCACCGGCGATCAGGTCATCGATCTGCGCGTCAGCATCAAACTGCACCGGCTGCCAGACCGAGTTGTCCGCCAACTTCAGCGCGGGCTGGGCCAGCAGGCGGATGTGGCGGATGCGGCGCAGCGCACGCAGCACACCGGTGTCGAACTTGGCGTAGGGCTGAAACAGGCCGTCGTCGATGGCTTGCCAGCCGCTGTCAAAGCGCTGCACCCGGCCCGAATTGCCACGCTCCAGCACGATGGTGCGCACCACGCGGGCCTGGCACGGCGCCAGCACCGAGCGCACCTCGATCACCTCATACGCGGTGCGGCCCACCAGCACGTCCAGCCGCACCTGGGTGACACCAAATGCATCTGCCCCTGCCGCCGGATCACGCCGCCAGCGGCTGAAACAACTCAGGCCGTAGCCTGACAAATCCACCGCGTGCAGCGGCACGCCGGTGTCGAACGGCAGCATGTTGACGATGTCGTCCGGCAACACGCTTTTCAGACCATTTGCACTGAAGGTCAGGTTGGGCGTCTGGTGCATGCCCCCCGGCATCTGGCGCGCCGGGTCACGCAGTTGGGCGTCCCGCTGGCCGCCGGTGGCCACCAGGCGCAGCGCGTTGGCAGCAGCCAGGCCGTCAAATTGCGATTGCTGCAATGTCACCAGCACGGCGGGCAGCGTGATGCCGGGTGCATGCACCTGGGCCATGCGCACCAACGCACGCAGGCCGAACGGCAATGAAAACAGCGCTGCCGCGTTGCGCAGGCCGTTGGCCGCCGCCACGATCTCGCTGCCCACACGCCCGGGCAGCAGCGGCACCAGCGTGGCCGCATTGGCACCAACCAGGGTGCGCCCGCCGTGCGTGGCCGATTGCACCTGCTCCGCCACCAGGATGCCCACATCTTTGTTGGGCACCACCTGCACCGGCTCCCAGTGCACTTGGGGCTGCATCAGCAGGCGCACGTCGCGCAGCGCCACCGTCAGGCAGTTGGCGCTGTTGATGCTTGGCTGCTGGTCTGACAGGGATTCAAGCGCAATCCCAAAATGGTGGTCCTGGCTGGACAGGTCGAGCAGGCTCAGAAACTCGGGCTGGCCATTGATCTGCTGGCTGAAACGGCGACCAAGATTGGCATCACTCTCGGCCGGCAGGTCGCGTGGTTCGGGGTAGTTGATGGGCTGGTCAAGCCGGGCCTGCAGCGTGGTGTCAGCGCCGGGCTGCCAGCGCAGCGCCACCGACAACGCCGATGCCACCACCTGCCGGGCATCGGGCAGGCCCCAGTTGGCCGCATATGGGTCCGGCAGCATGGGCTCGCCCAGCAGCACGTCAAACACCAGCTGCGCGCGGCCCTGGCTGATGTCATCGGCAGCAGCGCCGCTGCCAGCAAAGGCCACGCTGCGCATGGGCAGCACCTGCAGGTACAGGTTGGGCAGCGCCAGGCCTTGCACCTGCATCGGCACATTGGCCTGGCCCTGCTGTTGCGCGGCACAGGCAATGCGCCGGGTGCCGTCTGGCTCGGCAATAAAGGACAGGCTGGTGAGCGTGGCGTCACACGGGAACGGCTGGCCGCTGGCGGCACGCGGCAAGTCCCAGCGGTTGCGCAGCTGGCCGCCGGCTGCGCTCAGGCTGTCGGCCGCGTTGCGGCGGCTGATGAAACGCAGGTCGGCAAGGCCCTGGCCCCAGTCGATGCGGCTGCGCGCCGGCCCCCACAGTGACAGGGCCAGTTGCAGCGCGGCGTCGGGCCGGCGCGAGCGCAGCTCCAGCCCCAGCGCATTGGCCGTCAGGCGGGGGTCGACCAGCGCAAGGCGGCCAGTGGCCACACCCGGCGCCGTGCCGCCCAGGCTGCAATTGAGCACACCCTGCAGCGCCACCGACAGCGTGCCGCCGTGTGCCGCCTCAAACGCCTGCTCGATCGGCACCTGGGTGACCGGCAGCGACCAGATGCCCAGGCGCACCGCGCAAGTTCCGTCAAAGTTGGCCAGCGCCGAGCGGTTGCCGGCCACTGTCCACGCTGGGGCCGGGGCCGGGTAGACAAACACGATGGCGGCGTCAGCCTGCGCCGGGGCGGCAGGCGCGGCATCAAACTGCAGCGGGCTGCCGAAGCCGGCCACGGACAGCGCGCCGGCCACGGCCACGTTGCCGTCGGACGTGATGGTCAGCGTGCTGGGCAAGAGGATGTCGAGGGCGTTGCCGTCCGACCCACCGGCCAAGGGCGCTGCCGGCTCGGGCACCAGCACCAGTTGCCAGGTGGACAGCCCCGCCAGTTGGATGGGCGCGCCCGGCACAGCCTGGCTGGCGGGCAGACCAAGCTGCAGTGCGCCACCGGCCACCCGCAACACCACATAGCCGGTGGCCGCAGGCACCAGCCGCGCCGCACGCAGCCACACCGTGCCAGGCGGGATGCTGAAGTTGCGCCGCTCGGCATCGGCAACCGTGCCGCCTGGCAGCAGCATGGGCACATCGTGCATGTGGAAAAACACAAAATCGACATCCAGCACCACGGGCGTGAATGCGGCGGTCTCAAACACCGAAAACTGCACCAGGCTGGCGTCGCCGTCGATGAAGGGGCCGAACACCCGGGCCGCCTGCTGGGCACTGGCGCCGGCGCCGGCAGCGTGCTCGCGCAGCATGGCCAGGCGCACACCGGCGGCGCTGCGCTCGGCGGCCAAGGCCTCGCCGGCCAGTGCTGCTGCGTTGATCGCGGGGTCAACGTCGGGGTGCGGCACTACCGGGGCCAAGGCCGGGTTCTGCTGGATCAGGGCTGCGGCAAACCAGCGCCGCAACGCGTCCAGCGCGCTGGCCGGCACGCCTGCGGCGGCTTCAAGTTGCCCGGTGAGCGCCAGCAGTTGGTCGATCAAGTCTTGCATGTGGGTGCGCCTGGTGTGCCGTCATCGCCAGGCGCCATGACGGCCTGGGGCAATGTGCAACCTGCACCAACACCTGGACCTGTGCGGACCGTAGGCGCACACCACCCACGCCGCAACCCCTATGCGCGCCGATCCACGCCGGCAGCGCACGAGGCGTCGTCAGTCGGGATGACGGGCCTGGCGCCGTTGCGGCCGCAGCCACGCGGCCACTGCACCGGACAGGCGCGCCGCAGCCGGTCAGTCGCTCAGGCAATGCGGCAGGGTTGCCCCCGGTTTGGCCTTGGCCTTGCCAAATTCATGGCGCGCCAACACCCGCAAATGCAGCTTGTCCGGGCCGTCAAAAAAGCGGAAGGCCCGGCCCCAGGTCCACAGATAGGCCAGCGGGGTGTCGGGTGTCAGCCCCATGGCGCCAAACACCTGCATCGCGCGGTGCTGCACGCTGGCCTGCAGCCAGGCCGCCACCAGCTTGATGGCCGATACAGCCCCATGCGCTGATTTGTTGCCGCAGATGTCCATCGTCCACGCGGCTTGCAGCACCAGCAGGCGGGCCTGGTCGATTTCCCACCGGCACACGCCCGTCCAGGTACAGCACCTCGCAGTGGCCCTCGCCGGTGTGGTGGTTCATGATGGCCACTTTGCGCACGATGCTGAACCCCGGTGTGCCCATCGGCACGCTCACCATCGAATGGCGCTGGTGGCGTGCTGCGTCTGGCCGCTCATCCGTCACACCCGTCACACCCGTCACACCCGTCACGATGGCAAAACGGCACAGCGGGTGCATGGCACCGGTGGTGACCCACATGCGGCCGTTGATCACTGACGCGTCGCCCTCACGCCGGATGGTGGTGGCGATGTTGCTGGCGTCAGACGAGGCCACGTCCGGCTCGGCCATGGTGACGCGGGAGCGAATATCACCGGCCAGCAGCGGCTTCAACCAGCGCTCCTGCTGCGCGGCATTGGCAAACAGGTGCAGCAGCTCGGTATTGCCGGTGTCGGGCCGCTGTGTGGTGCCCCGCGTGGCCGAGAGCGAGGCCCTGGTCACCCAGGACCGCATCTCGGGCTGGGGTGGCATCGACTCGCGCACCGGCACCATCGTCGCGACCCGACATGAACTGGGTGGCATCAGCTTTGCCGGCAAGGTGCTGGTCGTCCCGGGGGCCAAGGGCTCGTCGGGCTGGTCCAGCGCCGTTCATGGTTGACGCCGACCCGGGGCACGGTCGAAATCACCAAACGTGGCGACCACAATCCTGCGCAGGCCTGAATCGAGGTCCGGATGAACCGACGACTGCTGGTGCCCTGGGCGCAGGCTGCCGGCTTGACCAGCGCTGGTCGAGAACAAGCCCGGTGCCAACACCGTGCTGGCCACCGAAGTGGTAGCCAAATTGGCACCCGAGGGCAGCGCCCAGGCCTTGACCGACCTGCCGGGTGGCCACACCGCGCTGCTGATCGACCCGGTGACGGTCAGCACCCTCGCCCATGTACGCAGCGGCAAGATCAAGCTGATCGGCACGCTGGGCGCACGGCCGGCCGACCTGACCCCGCAGGCCCCGGTGTTTGCCGCCGTGGCGCCGGGCTTTGACTGTTCCGGCGTGTTCGGGCTGGTTGCACGCGCCGGCACGCCGCCTGCGCTGGTGCGCCACATCCGCGCTGACCTTGTCGCCGTGATGCGACTGCCCGAGGTGAGCGAGCGCACCCGCAGCATCGGCCAGGAGGCCGTGGCCTCTACGCCCGAGGACTACAACGCCTACATCGGCCAGGCCCATCCGGACGTGTTTTCCGGCCGCGTCGACCGCACCGCATCGGGTAGGCTGGTTGCGTCAACCCGAGGAGACCACCGATGACCCGCCTGCCCCTGCTCACCGACGCCCAGGTCGGCCCGCCTGATTTGGTGGCCAGCATCCGCGCCCGACGCGGCGGTGCCCTGCTGGACCTGGACCGCCTGTTGCTGCACAGCCCACCGTTTGCCAGCGGCTGGGGTGAGCTGATGGGCCGGGTGCGTGGCGCGCTGGATGTGCCACCACTGCTGCGTGAACTGGCCATGTGCGGCGTGGCCGCACTCACCGGCGCCGAGTTCGAGATGTTCCACCATGCCCCGCTCTACCTGGCCGCAGGCGGCAGCGACGCACAGTTGGCCGCGCTGCGCCGGCTTGGCGACGGCAGCCACACTGACCCGGTGTTTGACGCCGACCAACAGGCCGTGCTGGCGCTGGTGGTGGAGATGACACGCCAGGTCAGCGTCACCGATGCCACCTTCAACCGCGCCCGCGCCGTGCTGGGCACCGACCAGCGCATGTTTGAGCTGGTGGCGGTGATTGCCGCCTACAACATGGTGGCGCGAATTCTGGTGGCAATGCAGTTGGCGCCGTGAGGCAGTGGCGGCCCGGCCGGCGCCGGCTGGGTGAAAATCCACCGCATGGAAACCCCTGGCAACTTGTTCGTCGTCGCCGCGCCCAGTGGCGCCGGCAAGTCCAGCCTGGTCAAGGCCTTGCTGGAGCTGGACTCCCACCTGGCGGTGTCGGTCTCGCACACCACCCGGGCACCACGTGGCCAAGAGCACAACGGCCGCGAATACTGGTTCATCAGTGAGCCCGAATTCCGCCAGATGGCTGCGCAAGGTGATTTTTTTGAGTGGGCCGAGGTGCACGGCAACTTTTATGGCACCTCGCGCAGTGCGGTAGAGCAGCGGCTGGCGGTGGGTGAAGACGTGGTGCTGGAGATCGACTACCAGGGCGCGCTGCAGATCAAGCAGTTGTTTGGTCACGCGGTGCTGATCTTCATCCTGCCGCCCGGCTGGGACGAGTTGCGCCAGCGCCTGACACGCCGTGGCGAAGACCCGCCCGAGGTGATTGCCCAGCGCATGGTCAACGCCCACACCGAGGTGGCGCAGGCCAGACACTTCGATTTTGTTATCATCAACGGTTTGTTCGAGACGGCGTTGTTTGACCTGAAAACGGTCGTGCATTCACAACGTCTGCGGTATGCGGCGCAGCAGCGCAACAAATCGCAGGTGTTTGCGGCTTTGGATCTGATCTGAAGAATTTCAAGACCAGCCCCTCAACGCTGCAGCAAAGCACCGTTTCGCCCTGTTTCATCCCACTCGGAAGGTTCGCCATGGCCCGCATCACCGTCGAAGACTGCCTGCAGAAAATCCCGAACCGCTTCCAGCTGGTGCTGGCCGCCACCTACCGCGCCCGCATGTTGAGCCAGGGCCACGCGCCCAAGATCGAGAGCAAAAACAAGCCCGGTGTCACGGCCCTGCGTGAGATTGCCGCCGGTGTGGTGGGTGTGGAGATGCTGCGCCGCGTGCCGCTTTAAGGCGCACACCGCCTGCCGCGCTGAGCGCAGCGCTCGCACGGCCAGACGAGGCGCCTTCGGGCGCCTTTTTCATGCGCTTTTGCGCCCTGCCGGTACTGCTTGCAGCGGCGTTGAGCGCTGAATTTCCGACATCCGCAATCCCCAACAGTTGGGGGCAAGCCAAAGCAGGCTAAATTCGGGCATGGGCATCCGATCCTTCGCCGCTGAACTGCTGCTGCCGTCCGTGTTGCAGGCCAAGTCGCGCAACACTGCGCCTGCGCCTGTCAACAAGGTGGATGCGGCGTCGTTTGCGGCCTTGTCAGACAAGCTGGACTACCTCAGCAAGGCCGAGGTCAAACTGGTGCGTGAGGCCTACAAGTTTGCCGACGAGGCCCACCTGGGCCAGCGCCGGGCCAGTGGTGAACCCTACATCACCCACCCGCTGGCGGTGGCCGGCCTGGTGGCCGACTGGCGGCTGGACGCCCAGGCCGTGATGGCCGCGCTGATGCACGACGCGATGGAAGATTGCGGCATCACCAAGATCGAGCTGATCGAAAAATTTGGCGCACCCACGGCCGAGTTGGTGGACGGCCTGACCAAGCTGGACAA
>JANPOW010000262.1:0-2863 GCA_031428185.1 Betaproteobacteria bacterium
TGCGGTCTTGTCGCAGCGGATGCCGCCGGTGCAGTACATGGCCACCGGCCGGCCTGCTGCGCGCCAGGCCGGCGCGTTGGCCTGCACATAGGCCACAACATCGCGGAAGTTGTGCACCAACGGGTCGACCGCGCCACGGAAATGCCCCAGCCGGAATTCAAAGTGGTTGCGGTTGTCCAGCACCACCGCCTGACCCGCAGCCAGCATGGCCCGCCAGGCGGGCGGCGTCAGGTGGCTGGCGTCATGCGCGTCGGGGCGGGGCAGCGCCTGGCCGGCGCCGCCATCGGTGGGCAGGCCCAGGGCCACGATCTCAGGTTTGACGCTGACCTTCAAGCGGCCAAACGGTGCGCTGTGGCAAGCACTGTGTTTGAACACCACGCCACGCAGCGCACCGTTCAGCACCGAGTCTTGCTGCAGCGCGGCTTCAAACGCGGCCAGCACCGCTGCCTGGCCGGCCAAGGCGCCGCTGATGCCCTCGGTGGCCAGCACCACGCTGCCCTGCAGGCCGTGCGCCAACCCACGCAGCAATGCCGCAGCGGCCACAGGGTTGTGCAGCGGCGTGAAACGGTAGAAGGCGCTGTGCAGCAGCGTGGTGGGTGGGCTGTGGGCCATGCGGGTCGGGTTCGGGCTGACGGTGGGCGGCTGGCGCACGGGGCGGCCGCTGCACGATTGTGGGCCAGGCCCGCAACAGGCCAGCGGCGTGCAGGCGGCACCGGCTATATTGTCGACTGACCTTCCGCCAGCAACGCCAGGACCGCCATGACCGCCATGACCGCCATGACCCAAGCCGCCCGCTTTGAGCTGTTTTCGTACTGGCGCACCTCCGCCACGTACCGGGTGCGTGTGGCCTGCAATTTGAAGGGTGTGCAGCCGCAGGAGCACAACATCAACCTGGATGCCGGCGAGCAGCGCAGCGCCACCTTCCTCAAGATCAACCCGATGGCGGCGATCCCGGCGCTGATTGACCACGGCGACGGCCAATCGCGCACGCCGCTGACACAGTCGCTGGCCATCCTGGAGTTTTTGGACGAGAGCTTCCCGACACCCGCGCTGTTGCCCGCAGATGCCCACGGCCGGGCCCGGGTGCGCGGGCTGGCTGCCATGCTGGCAGCCGACATCCATCCGCTGATCACCCCTCGGGTCAAGAAATACCTCAGCACCTCGGCCGGGTTTGATGACGTGGCCTGGCGTGCCTGGCAGGTCCACTGGTTCACAACCGGCTTGCAGGCGCTGGAGCAGCGCCTGGCCAACGAGCCGCAGACTGGCGCCTTCTGCCACGGCGACAGCGTCACCCTGGCCGACATCTGCCTGGCCAGCATCGTGGTGGTGATGCGGGTGTTCAAGATCGAGGTCAGCAGCATCCCCACTGTGCTGCGCATCATGGCCATGTGTGAACAACTCGAGGCCTTTGCCAAGGCCGCGCCTGCCAGGCAGGCCGGTGCGCCGCAGGCCTGAGGCGCCGATGGCGCCGGCGGCCCGCAGCGGCTTGCTGGCCGGCAAGCGGGCCGCCGGGCCGGGCCAGGGCGCACAAGCAAAACGGGCCTGTGAGGCCCGTTTTTCTAGCGTTCTGGCGGAGGGGGCGGGATTCGAACCCGCGGGGGGCTGTTAACCCCCACACGCTTTCCAGGCGTGCGACTTAAACCGCTCATCCACCTCTCCGAAGCCGACAATTCTAGCCGACGGCGTCCAGCGCCTTGGCCTTCAACCAGTCCAGCGGCACAAAATCCAGCGCGTGAGCATGGGTGCAGTCCAGCACCACGGGCGGCGCGCAGCCGTCTAGATAAGCCTCACGCCAGCGCAGTGCGCACACACACCAGCGGTCACCGGGTTTGAGGCCACGAAAGCGCGTGGCAGGCCGGGCCGTGATCAGGTCATTGCCACGCTCGAACTGGAAGTTCAAAAACGCCATCGTCATGCGGGCGCAGACCACATGGCTGCCGGCATCGTGTGCGTCGGTGTGGCAGCAGCCGTCGCGCCACCAACCGGTCAGCGGGTCGTACGAGCAGGGCTGCAGGGGCTCACCCAGCACGTTCAGTGCGTTGTCCCGGCTCACGGCTTGGCGCCCACTGCGCCGCTTTTCAGCACCGCCATCGCGGTGGCGATCAGGCCCGAGACCTCGGTCATGTTGCCCGGCACGATCATGGTGTTGTTGGTTTTTGCCAAAGCCTGGTAGGCGTCGATGGCGCGCTCGGCCACTTTCAGCTGCACCGCTTGTTCACCCCCCGGCTGGCCGATGGCTGCGGCAATCTGGCGGATGGCGTCGGCCGTGGCGGTGGCCACCGCGGTGATGGCTGCGGCCTCGCCCTGCGCCTTGTTGATCTCGGCCTGCTTTTCACCTTCACTGCGGGCGATGGACGCCTCACGCGCGCCGGTGGCGATGTTGATCTGCTCTTGCCGGCGGCCCTCACTGGCGGCGATCAGCGCCCGCTTCTCGCGCTCGGCAGTGATTTGCGCTTGCATGCTGCGCAAGATTTCAGCCGGCGGGGTCAGGTCCTTGATCTCGTAGCGCAGCACCTTCACACCCCAGTTCAGCGCCGCTTCGTCCAGCGATAAAACGACCGAGGTATTGATCTGCGCCCGCTCCTCAAACGTCTTGTCCAGTTCCATGCGGCCGATCACGCTGCGCAGCGTGGTCTGCGCCAGCTGGGTGATGGCCACGATGTAGTTGGACGAGCCGTAGCTGGCACGCATCGCGTCCGTCACCTGAAAGTACAGGATGCCGTCCACCGTCAACTGCGTGTTGTCCTTGGTGATGCAGACCTGGCTGGGCACATCCAGCGGGATCTCTTTGAGTGAATGTTTGTAGGCCAGCCGGTCAACAAACGGCACCAGGATGTTCAGGCCCGGCGTCAGCGTGGCGTGG
>JANPOW010000263.1:0-6155 GCA_031428185.1 Betaproteobacteria bacterium
CCCCACGGTGTTCTCGGTCTACGGCTACCTGATTGTTGACATGTTTGCGCGCGCGGCCACCAAGGCCGGCAGCAACCTGAGCACCGAGAGTTTCATCAAGGCCATGGACACGATGACGGTGGAGCCCGACATGTTTGGCTCACCCAAAACCACTTACACCGCCACAAAACGTCTAGGCAATGATTTGTCGCGTGTCTCACAGATCACCGACGGCCGCTGGAAGGTGGTCAGCGACTACATCAAGCCCTGAGCTGCGCCACACAGCCGGTCCCAACCCGACCCAACCAACCCAGCCGCCCACGGGCGGCTTTTTCTTGGGCCGGATAATCCGCGCCCATGACAGCGAATGACGAATGGTTGACGGTCGAATCCATCGACCTCGAAGCCCAGGGTGTGGCCCGCAATGCCGAGGGCAAGGTGGTGTTCATCGAAGGTGCACTGCCGGGTGAGCAAGTGCAGGTGCAGGTGGGCCGCAAGAAAAACGCCTGGGAGCAGGGCACGCTGACCGCCATGCGGCGCGAAAGCACGCTGCGGGTGCGGCCAGGTTGCCCGCACTTCGGCTTGCACGCCGGGGCCTGTGGCGGCTGCAAGATGCAGCACCTGGACGCCAGCGCACAAGTGGCCGTCAAACAGCGCGTGCTGGAGGACAACCTGCAGCACCTGGCCAAGGTCAGGCCCGAGCAGATGCTGCGGCCCATCCAGGGCCCCACCTGGGGCTACCGCTACCGGGCCAGGCTGTCGGTGCGCCATGTGGCCAAGAAGGGCACGGTGCTGATCGGTTTCCATGAGCGCAAAAGCCGCTACCTGGCCGACATGTCGGTCTGCCCGGTGCTGCCGGCCAAGGTGAGCGACATGTTGTTGCCGCTGCGCGCCCTGATCGGCGCGATGGATGAGCGCGACCGGCTGCCGCAGATCGAACTGGCCATGGGCGAGCGCAGCGACGGCCTGGTCATCGCGCTGGTGCTGCGCCATCTGGCACCGCTGCCCGATGCCGATGCCGACCGCCTGCGCGCTTTTGCCGCTGAACACGGTGTGCAGTGGTGGCTGCAGCCCACGGGCCCGGACACTGTGCATCTGCTGGATGCGGGTGGGCCTGAGTTGGCCTACACGCTGCCCGAGTTCGGCATCACGATGCCCTTCAAGCCCACTGATTTCACCCAGGTCAACCACGCCATCAACACCGTGCTGGTGGGGCGTGCCTTGCGCCTGCTGGCGCCAGCCAGCACCGAGCGGGTGATCGACTGGTTCTGCGGGTTGGGCAACTTCACCTTACCGATTGCCACCCGGGCGGGTGCGGTGCTGGGCATCGAAGGCAGCGAAACGCTGGTGCAGCGCTCACGCGACAACGCCGCGCGCAACGGCCTGGCTGAGCGCGCCACATTTGCCGCGCGCAACCTGTTTGAGCTGTCCGCCGATGACCTGATCGCCTACGGCCAGGCCGACAAATGGCTGGTTGACCCACCACGCGAAGGCGCGTTTGCGCTGGTCAAGGCGCTGGCCGATCTGCACGCCGAACCGCGGGCGGGCTGGGCGCCACCGCAGCGCATCGTCTACGTCAGCTGCAACCCCGCCACGCTGGCGCGTGACGCTGGTTTGCTGGTGCACCAGGCCGGCTACCGCTGCGTGGCGGCGGGGGCGGTCAATATGTTTCCGCACACCGCGCATGTGGAGAGCATGGCGGTGTTTGAGCGCGCTGCGGCTTGCGATCCGGCATGAATGGATGCCCATGAAAAAAGGCTCCCAAGGGAGCCTTTTTTGTGGGCCACAGTAGATCAGTCGCGTTCGCCGCCCACCACACCCAGGATCATCAGCAAGCTCTGGAACACGTTGTAGATGTTCATGTAGATCGACAACGTGGCGGTGATGTAGTTGGTCTCGCCGCCGTCAATCACACGCTTGATGTCAAACAGCATGAAGCCCGAGAAGATCACGATCACCAGCACCGACAGCGCCAGCATCATCGCGGTGGACTGCAGGAACAGGTTCACGATCATGGCGACGAACACAATCATCGCGCCGACCATCAAGAACTTGCCCATGCTGGTCAAGTCGCGCTTGATTACCGTGGCCAGCGTGGCCATGCCGAAAAACACCACAGCCGTGCCGCCAAAGGCCGTCATGATCAGCGAGCTGCCGTTCTTGAAGCCCAGCACCATCGCCAGCATGCGCGCCAGCATCAGGCCCATGAAGAAGGTGAACGCCAGCAGCACTGGCACGCCGGCTGCCGAGTTTTTGGTTTTTTCGATGGCAAACATGAAGCCGAAGGCACCTGCCAAAAACACGACGGTGCTCAGCCCAGAGCCCATCATCGCGGTGATGCCGGTGGACACACCCACCCAGGCGCCCAGCACGGTAGGCACCATGGACAGCGCCAGCAGCCAGTAGGTGTTGCGCAGCACGCGGTTGCTGTCAACAGACAGCGCGCCCGAACCGGCGCCGCCAGAAAAGGATTGCAGTCCTTGGTCGTTCATGGATTCTCCAGAGGTGGAACTTGACACTCGCATCAGAGTGCCCGGGTGAATTCTAAGTTCCGCAGGGCAATGCTGCGGTATCGGGTGGCAATCGCCAATCGGTGCTGAGGCAAACTGCCGGCCAACATCATCCTGGAGCCTTGCATGCAAACCAAATCCGTGTTGACCCTGAGCGACGTGCGCGCCATTGCCCAAGCCGCCGAGGCTGAAGCGCTGGCCCACCAATGGGCCGTGACCATCGCCATCGTGGACGACGGCGGCCACCTGTTGTGGCTACAGCGGCTGGATGGCGCAGCACCCATCTCTGCCCACATCGCGCCGGCCAAGGCGCACACGGCCGCACTGGGCCGGCGTGACAGCAAGGTCTACGAAGACATGATCAACCAGGGCCGCGCTGCCTTTTTGAGTGCACCCGCTGTTGAGGGCATGCTCGAGGGTGGCGTGCCGGTGCTGGTGAACGGCCAATGTGTGGGCGCGGTGGGGGTCAGCGGCGTCAAATCGTCGGAGGACGTGCAGATCGCTCGCGCCGGCATCGCCGCGCTGGGCTAAGCCTGCTGCGCTGGTGGTGGGATCAGGGCAAACCCGGCCCGGATATACTCCACAGGTTTACCTGCCACCACCATCGCCTAGCGAAACTCCTGCGAAGTTTCCCACCGGATTTCAAGCGCACCACCGTGTTGACCGTGTTCGGGTCTGTACCGGCCGGCGCGAGCGAAGCTGGGCGTGCGCGACTTCCGGAGCCCCATCTTGTTGCCTGTTCTGCCCCCAGCCCTTCTCGCCCTTGCTGACGGCACGGTGTTCCAGGGCAACGCCGTTGGTGCCGATGGATGCACCGTGGGCGAGGTGGTGTTCAACACCGCCATGACCGGCTACCAGGAGATCCTCACCGATCCCAGCTACTGCCGGCAACTCGTCACCCTGACCTATCCGCACATCGGCAATACCGGCGTCAATGTCGAAGACGTTGAAGCGGCCAAGGTGCATGCCGCCGGGCTGATCATCAAGGACTTACCGGCGCGGCGGTCCAACTTCCGCGCCACGCTGTCACTCGGCGACTACTTGCGCCAGCAGGGCACGGTGGCCATCGCCGGCATCGACACCCGCCGCCTGACGCGCCACCTGCGCAGCAGTGGCGCGCAAAACGGCTGCATCACCACCTTTGCCGCCGGTGTGGCCATCACGCCGGCTGACATCGCCCGGGCCGTGGCCCGCGCCCAGGCCGCGCCCAGCATGGCGGGGCTGGACCTGGCCCGGGTGGTCACCGCCAGCCAGCCCGCCGAATGGACTGAAACCGAGTGGCAGCTGGGCACCGGCTACGGCCAGTTGGCTGATGCCAAATTTCACGTCGTGGCTTATGACTTTGGCGTCAAGCGAAACATCCTGCGCATGCTGGCCAGCCGGGGTTGCCGCCTCACCTTGGTGCCGGCGCAGACCACGGCCGCGCAGGCGCTGGCCTACCAACCCGACGGCATTTTCTTGAGCAGCGGCCCAGGTGACCCCCAGCCTTGTGACTACGCGATCAACGCCACCCGCACGCTGATTGAGTCTGGCATCCCCACCTTCGGCATTTGCCTGGGCCACCAGATCATGGCGCTGGCCTCGGGCGCGCAGACCTTCAAGATGAAATTTGGCCACCACGGTGCCAACCACCCAGTCAAAGATTTGGACAGCGGCCGGGTTTCCATCACCAGCCAGAACCACGGTTTTGCGGTGGACGACACCACATTGCCCGCCAACTTGCGCGCCACCCACATCAGCCTGTTTGACGGCACGCTGCAGGGCTTGTCCCGCACCGACAAACCGGCGTTCTGCTTTCAGGGCCACCCTGAGGCCTCCCCCGGACCGCACGACATCGCCTACCTGTTTGACCGCTTCATCACGCTGATGGCGGCGGCAAAAAACCAGGTCCAGGCGGAGAACAACAATGGCTAAACGCACCGATCTCAAAACCATCCTGATCATCGGCGCCGGCCCGATCATCATCGGCCAGGCCTGCGAGTTTGATTACTCCGGCGCCCAGGCCTGCAAGGCGCTGCGTGAAGAGGGCTACAAAGTGGTGCTGGTCAACAGCAATCCGGCCACGATCATGACTGACCCCGACACGGCGGACGTGACCTACATCGAGCCCATCACCTGGCAGGTGGTCGAGAAGATCATCGCCAAAGAGCGGCCCGATGCCGTGCTGCCCACGATGGGCGGCCAGACCGCACTCAACTGCGCACTCGACCTGCACAAACACGGCGTGCTGGCCAAGTACGGCGTGGAGATGATCGGCGCCAACGAGCACGCCATCGAGAAGGCTGAAGACCGGTTGAAGTTCAAGGACGCGATGACCTCCATCGGCCTGGGCTCGGCACGCAGCGGCATTGCGCACTCGCTGGAAGAAGCCTGGGTGGTGCAAAAGCGCATCGCCGCCGAGGTCGACGTGAATTCCACAAACTCAGGCTTCCCGATGGTCATCCGCCCCAGCTTCACGCTGGGCGGCACCGGCGGTGGCATTGCCTACAACCCGGAAGAGTTCGAGGAGATCTGCAAGCGTGGGTTGGACTTGTCGCCCACCAAAGAATTGCTGATCGAAGAATCACTGATCGGCTGGAAGGAATACGAGATGGAAGTGGTCCGCGACAAGGCGGACAACTGCATCATCGTCTGCTCGATCGAGAACCTCGACCCGATGGGCATCCACACCGGTGACTCCATCACGGTGGCCCCGGCGCAGACGCTGACCGACAAGGAATACCAGTTGCTGCGCAATGCCAGCATCGCCATCCTGCGTGAAATCGGCGTGGACACCGGCGGCAGCAATGTGCAGTTCTCGATCAACCCGGTGGACGGCCGC
This sequence comes from Betaproteobacteria bacterium, assembly GCA_031428185.1. Lineage (GTDB taxonomy): Bacteria > Pseudomonadota > Gammaproteobacteria > Burkholderiales > Burkholderiaceae_C > Pseudaquabacterium. Next base: position 5,311 of record JANPOW010000263.1, read on the forward strand.
ATGGTGGTGATCGAGATGAACCCGCGGGTGTCACGCAGCTCGGCGCTGGCGTCCAAGGCCACCGGCTTCCCGATCGCAAAGGTCGCCGCCAAGCTCGCGATCGGCTACACGCTCGACGAACTGCGCAACGACATCACCGGCGGCGCGACGCCGGCGTCGTTCGAGCCGTCGATCGACTACGTCGTGACGAAGATCCCGCGCTTCGCGTTCGAGAAGTTTCCGGCTGCCGATTCGCGCCTGACGACGCAGATGAAGTCGGTCGGCGAGGTGATGGCGATGGGCCGCACCTTCCAGGAGAGTTTTCAGAAGGCGCTGCGCGGTTTGGAAACCGGCATCGACGGCCTGAGTGAGCGCAGCACTGACCGCGAAGAAATCGTTCAGGAAATCGGCGAAGCCGGCCCCGAGCGCATCCTCTATGTCGGCGACGCGTTTCGCATCGGCATGAGCCTGGAGGAAGTGTTCGAAGAGACCGCGATCGATCCGTGGTTCCTGGCGCAGATCGAGCAGCTCGTGCAACACGAACAGGCGCTCGCCGGCCGCACCGTCGCCGATCTGTCGTCCGATGAACTGCGATTTTTGAAGCAGAAGGGCTTCTCCGATCGCCGGCTCGCCAAGCTGCTCGGCACGAACCAGCACGAGGTGCGCAAGACGCGCCACGCGCTGAACATTCGGCCGGTCTACAAACGCGTCGACACCTGCGCGGCCGAGTTCGCGACGCAGACGGCCTACCTGTACTCGACCTACGAAACGGTCGACGCCGAATGCGAGGCCGAGCCGACCCACGCCAAAAAAATCATGGTGCTCGGTGGCGGCCCGAACCGCATCGGCCAAGGCATCGAGTTCGA
>JANPOW010000264.1:0-4149 GCA_031428185.1 Betaproteobacteria bacterium
TTGCATGCCATGCCGCATCAAGCCGGGCACAACAAACCCAACAACGCCGGCCGCGCATACAACCAGCCGGCGTTGTCCTGGCTGACCCCAGGCACCCAGCGCCGCAGCTCGGCCGCTGCATCAATCACCGAGGCCAGCACGCGGGCGGCGGCGGCCATGTCTTGTGGCCGCACCGAGCCGTCGATCAGGCCGTCCACCAGCAGCACCGCCATGCGCTCGGCCAGGCGTTGTTGGGTGCGGCTGACTTGCTCGCGGTGGGCTTGGTCAGGCAGTGCGCTGGTGGCCGTGCTGCGCAGCAACGGGCCACGTGCGGACAGCTGGAACCGCACCAGCAGCGCGGTGGCGGCGCAACTGCGTTGCCAGCCGCTGCCGGGTGCGGCTTCTGCCGCCATCAGCACCTGGCGCAGCACTGCAAAACTGCGTGCAAAGCAGGCCACGATCAGGTCAAGCTTGGTCTCGTGGTGGTGGTAGAACGAGCCTTTGGTGACATGCAGCCGGGCTGAGATCTTGTCCACCGACGCACCACGGTAGCCCTGCTCGTTGACCAGCTCGGTGGCGGCGCGCAAGAAGGCATCGGCGGTGTCCTCGCTGCCGGCAATGCCGTCAGGGCCCGCCGGCGCCGGCCAGGCCAGCACACTGTCGGCAGGCCATTGCATGCTGCTGCCCGACAGGCCTTGCAGCAGCAGATCGGCCACCCGTTGCGCCACACGTGGATATTCGTCGGCCTCATGCCGCGCGATCCACACCCGCATGGCCAGCGCCACCGACAGCAGCAGGTGGGCGCGCGCGTTCAGGGCGGCGCGTGGCAGCGCGGCTGTCTCGGGCCCCACCAGCAGTGTGCGCACCTGGCGGAACATGGCGGTGTAGGCCGCATACACCACGGCAGCCTGGGCCTCAGGCAGCGCGCGGATGTCGTTGAACAGGATCAACGGGGCCTGTGTGCCGCTGGCCATGGTGCCCAACTGCGCCGCGTGCAGGCTGAAATAACGCTGCACCCGGGCGGCCACCCCAGGCACTGCGCCGGCCTGCTGGGCCAGCGCGTGGTAGGCCGCGATAGCCTGCAAAAAGCAGGCCGTGGCCAGGTCCTCCTTGCGCCGGTAGTAGTAGGTGATGCTGGTGGTGACCAGGCCAACCCGCGTTGCGATGTCAGCCAGCGTAGCGCCCTTGATGCCTTGCGCATTGAACAGCGCAGCGGCTGCGGCCAGGATGGTGTCGCGTTTTTCCTGGAAACGGGCAGTGGGCGCGGCGGTGGCCGCCGGCAGGCTGGGCAGCACGGGTCTTGGTGCCTTGCCGGGCAGTGGTGACGGTGGCAGCAATCCGGACAACGGCATGGCGGTTTGCCGCTGCTTGCTTGCGTTGGGTTTTTGTGCCGGCGGCTCAGGCGGCCAGGGCCTGTGCCGGCGCTGCCGCCTGCCCTGCCGCCGGGCTGTGCAGGTGGCAGGCCACCGCGCGCCCGCCGGGGCCGGGCTCCAGCGCCTGCAGCGGTGGGTCGTCGGTGCGGCAGCGCGCCATCACCATCGGGCAGCGGGTGTGGAAACGGCAGCCCGGCGGTGGGTTGAGTGCGCTGGGCACCTCACCCTGCACCACGATGCGTTGGCGTTGGCGCTCCAGCACCGGGTCGGCCACCGGCACGGCTGACAGCAGGGCCTGGGTGTACGGATGCAGCGGTTCGCGGTACAGCGCGTCGCGGCTGGCAATCTCCACGATGCGGCCCAGGTACATCACCGCCACCCGGTGGCTCAGGTGGCGCACTACCGCCAGGTCATGGGCGATGAACAGGTAGGCCAGGCCCAAACGCTCTTGCAGCTCTTGCAGCACGTTGACCACCTGGGCCTGGATGGACACATCCAGGGCTGAGACCGGTTCGTCGCAAATGATCAGGCTGGGTTCCAGCGCCAGGGCCCGCGCAATGCCGATGCGCTGGCGTTGGCCACCAGAAAATTCATGCGGATAACGGTCGGCCATGTCGGGCAACAGGCCCACGGTATTGAGCAGTCCGGCAATGCGGTCTTGGTAAGCGCCCTTGTTGCCGGCCAGGCCATGCACTTGCAATGGCTCACCCACCAGGTCGCGCACTGTCATGCGGGGGTTGAGCGAGCCATACGGGTCTTGGTAGACCATCTGCATGCGGCGCCGGAAGGTGCCTGTGCGGGCCTGCTGCAGGGTGATGTCCTGGCCTTCAAACAGCACCCGGCCGCTGGTGACGGGCTGCATGCGCAGCACCGCCAGCCCGGTGGTGGATTTGCCGCAACCGCTCTCACCCACCAGGCCCAGGGTCTGGCCTTGACCCAAGCTGAACGACACCCCGTCCACCGCCTTGACAGCCCCGGCTGAGCGGCGCAACAGCCCACGGCGGGGCAATGGGAAATGCACCCGCAGGTCGTCCACTTGCAGCAGCGGCGGGTCGGCCGGCGTGCCGGGGCGGTGGGGGCGGATGTCAACCGGCATGGCTGGCCTCGGCGGGCTGGGCCGCCAGTGCGGCGGCGTCAAGGTGATGGCAGGCCACCAGGTGACCGTCGTGCGCTGCGCGCAGTGCTGGCCGGCTGGCCGCGCAAGTGGCATCGGCCCGGCCGCAGCGCGGCGCAAACGCACAGCCTTCGGGCAGGCGGGCCAGGTCGGGTGGCTGGCCGCTGATGGGCACCAGACGTTGGCCTGCTCTGCTCTGCAGGCTGGGGATGGAGGCCAGCAAGCCGCGTGTGTAAGGGTGTTGCGGGTTGGCGTACAGCGCATCGGCCGAGGCTTGCTCAATGATGCGGCCGGCATACATCACCGCCACTGCATCGGCATACCGTGCCACCACGCCCAGGTCATGGGTGATGAGGATCAGTGCAGCGCCGGTCTCTGCGGTCAGGGCTTTGAGCAAATCCAGAATCTGCGCCTGCACGGTCACGTCCAGCGCCGTGGTGGGCTCGTCGGCAATGATCAACTTGGGGCTGCAGGCCAGCGCCATCGCAATCATGGTGCGCTGGCGCATGCCACCCGAATATTGGTGCGGGTAGGTGTGCAGCCGGCTGGCGGCGTCGGGGATGCGCACCTTGTCCAGCAGCGCCTTGGCGGCCTCATAGGCCTGCGTCCATGGCAACTTGCGGTGCACATTGACCGGCTCGGCAATCTGCAGCCCGACTGTGAGCGCCGGGTTGAGTGAGCTCATCGGTTCTTGAAAAATCATCGCGATGCGGTTGCCACGGATGCTGCGCATTTGTGGCTCACTCAGTTTGAGCAGGTCTTGGCCCTCGAACAGAACCTCACCTGCAGCGATCTGCCCCGGCGGGTTGGGGATCAGCCGCATCAGCGACATCGCGGTCACACTTTTTCCCGAGCCCGATTCGCCCACGATGGCCAGCGTCTGGCCGGCAGCCACGCTGAACGACACGTCGTCGACAGCAGTCAATTCACCCCGCTCGGTGCGAAAGCGGGTGGTCAGGCCTTTGACTTCAAGCAGCGGAGCGGTCACGGTGGCGCCTGGGGTTGGTGATGTCACAAGTGATGTCACAACGGTCTGCGTGTCGCTCAGAAGCCCATCTTCTTTTTCATCGCCTGATCCACCCAAATCCGCGCATGAATCGGCCCCGGCCGCTCGGACCCCACACGCAATTCACCGTCGTAGTTTTTCACCCACGGCCACCAGGCGGTGTAGACATGGGCGGTGGGCAGCCAGATGTAGGGCGCTTTCTCGACGATGTCGCGCGTCATCAACTTGAGCAGCAATTGCCGCTTGCCCTCGTCACGCTCCAGATACACCGCCGCCATGCGCTGGTCAAACTCAGGGTCGGTGTACTGCGACGGGTTCCAGGTCTGCTTGGTGACAAAACTCTTGCGGATGCTGGTGGTCGGGTTGGTGTGCCCGTTCTGCATCATGTAGCCGGCCGCATTGGTCTTGGTGGTCATGGCCGACAGAAAGGCGCCGTATTCCATCGGCTGGATCTCGACCTTGACGCCCACCTTCTCAAGGTAGGCCGCCACCAGCGGCAGCATGTCCATCTGGTCAGGCGCGCACGAGCACACCTGCACCTTGAAGCTGAAGCCTTTGGGGAACCCCGCCTCGGCCAGCAGTGCCCGGGCCTTGTCGGGGTTGTAGGTGAACAGCTCTTGTGCGGCCACCGGCATCTTGTCCAGTGGCTCGTAGTAGCCCACGTAGTCGGGGTGCAT
>JANPOW010000265.1:0-16174 GCA_031428185.1 Betaproteobacteria bacterium
CAATTGCCGAGTACATCGCTGTCCACAACGCCAAACCAAAACCATTCATCTGGACTGCCAAGGCAAGCGACATCCTGGCCAAGGTGACTCGTGCCAGAGCCGTCCTGAATAAGAGCAGTTCTAATTGACGCACTACACTAGCAGGGAGGATATGGCTGCGATCGGGGCAGCGCGCAACGACCACGGGGGGCTGTCATCGATGCGCGCCGTGTCGCACTCGCCTCCCGATGCGTTCACCCCTCCGCCAGAAGGCTCCCCGCGCCTGCAGACGAGGCGGCACAGAACGGGAGCCCCGGGTCACGGATTCAGGAAGCAGTCGCTGGACCACCATTCACTGGACCCAGCTGAACGGAATCGCTGGGATCGCCAACGACCGGTCGGACGCCCCGTTAGAGAGGTCAAATGGCAGGTTCCAGCGGCTGCGGTCGTTCAACCGCCAGAACTGACCGGCCGCATCCAGCCTCAAACTGTCGCTCAGGCCAGGGCCGCGGAGGACGGCTGATGGCCGGTCAAAGCTGCCCATCAAAGAAAGCTTTCCGGCTACTCGACTTGCACAGACTTCGGCGGCGAAGGTCACCGCCGGTGACTGGAAATCGCTCGGATCCGCGTCTGTTACGAAGCCCGACAGACCATATTCCTCGGGTTCAAGGCGAGCGAGCAAACTTGCTCCGTCCCGACAGGGGGTTATGCGATTAAAAGTGGAGGCACTCCCAGGTGAGGGACCGGCAGACTTCATTCCTGCCGAACATGCAGCGCCAGCGCCGCAGGCGCGCGAGATGGCGTGGCTTGCGGTGCAGACTAACGACTTCTGCCAATACCCGCCGGAGCCCCACGATGTCGCTGCCCCACCCACTGCCCACTGCATCGCGCCTGCCCGCACCCTGCCGCGACGAAGCCAGCGTGTTGCAAGCCTTGCTGGCCAGCCTGCGCGCCGGGCCGGGGCTGGACTGGTCGGCCGTGATCAACACGGCCCGGCCCTGGGTGCTGGCGGTACGCGACAAACCGGCGCCGTTCTGGGCGATGGAGTCCCTGCTGCGCGAATACCCCATCTCCAGCGCCGAGGGCCTGGCGCTGATGCGCCTGGCCGAGGCTTTGCTGCGCGTGCCGGACGCCCAGACCGCCATTGCACTGACCGCCGACCAGCTGGGCCGGGCTGATTTTTCGGGTGGCGCGGTGGCCGGCTCGCAGCACAAGCTGCTGGCCGGCTTGTCGGCCAGCGCGCTGGGCTTGGCACAGCGCTTGTTGCCAGGATTGGACGACTCCAAACCCGGCCTGCTGGACCGCCTGGGCGCACAAACCGTGGTGGCCGCCACGGTGCGGGCCATCGGCCTGCTGGGCAGACAGTTTGTGCTGGGTCGCAACATTGCCGAGGCCTTGGGCGAGGCGCACAGCCAGCGCAAAGCCCAGCCCAGGCTGCGTTTCTCGTTCGACATGCTGGGCGAAGGCGCCCGCACCGATGCCGATGCGCTGCGCTACGGCACGGCCTACCGCAGCGCGCTGCTGGCCATCGCTGCGTCCGTGCAGAGTGGCGGCCAGGGCCAGGGGCCGGACCAGCGCGACGGCTTGTCGATCAAGCTGTCCGCGCTGCACCCGCGTTATGAAGAATCACAGATCGCCCGGGTGATGGCCGAGCTGCTGCCACGCATCACCGCGCTGATCGACATTGCCGCTGCAGCCGACCTGAACCTCACCATCGACGCCGAGGAGAGTGACCGGCTGGAGCTGTCGCTGACCGTGTTTGAAGCCCTGGCCGACCACATCGCCCGCACCGCCCCGGGCTGGGCCGGGTTCGGTCTGGCCATCCAGGCCTACCAGACCCGGGCACTGGAGATGATCGACGCGGTTGCAGCCATCGGCGCGGCGCGTGGCCTGCGCTTCATGGTGCGGCTGGTCAAGGGCGCGTACTGGGACGGCGAGATCAAACGCGCGCAAGAGCTGGGGCTGGCCGGCTACCCGGTGTTCACCCACAAACACCACACCGACATCGCCTACCTGGCCTGTGCGCAGGCGCTGCTGGGCCACCACGCGGTGATCCTGCCGCAGTTCGCCACCCACAACGCCGGCACGGTGGCGGCCATCCTGCAGCTGGCGCAGGCAGCGCGCAGCCTGGGCGGCACACACGCCGGCCGCTTTGAGATGCAGCGCCTGCACGGCATGGGCGAGGGCGTGTTGCGTGAGGTGATGGCAGCGCGGCCTGACCTCCACCTGCGCATTTACGCCCCGGTGGGCGAGCACCGCGACCTGCTGGCCTACCTGGTGCGCCGGCTGCTGGAGAACGGCGCCAATTCGTCCTTTGTGCACCAGTTGGCCGATGCCGCAGTGGCACCTGAGGTTTTGCTGCGCTCCCCGCTGGCCCCGGCCGATGGGCCTGGCCAGCCGCTGCCCGCCAACATGTTCGGCGCGGCCCGCCGCAACAGCAGCGGACTGGACCTGGCGGTGCCCGAGCAACGCGCACCGCTGCTGGCCGCCATCACCAGCGCCCACCTGCCCCAGGTGCCGCTGGCCAGCCCGCAACACGTGGCCACGGCGATGGACGATCTCAGTGCCGGCTTTGAGGCCTGGACCACCCGGCCTGTCGCCCAGCGTGCGGCCATCATCCAGCGTGCCGGTGACCTGCTCGATGCCCGCCTGCCGCAGTTCTGCAGCCTGCTGGTGCAAGAGGCCGGCAAAACCCTGGGCGACTGCGTGGCCGAGGTGCGTGAGGCGGTGGACTTCTGCCGCTACTACGCCAGCCAGGCCGCCGAGACGCTTGCGCCCATCACCCTGCCCGGCCCCACCGGCGAGCGCAACACACTGCGCCTGCACGGCCGGGGTGTGTTTGTCTGCATCTCACCGTGGAACTTCCCACTCGCCATCTTTGCTGGCCAGGTGGTGGCCGCGCTGGTGGCCGGCAATGCCGTGGCGGCCAAACCTGCTGAGCAGACACCCGGCGTGGCGGCGGCGTTTGTGGCGCTGTTGATCGAGGCCGGTGTGCCGGCTGACGCCATGCAACTGCTGCACGGCCCGGGTGAGACGGTGGGCGCAGCGCTGGTGGCCCACCCGGCCACGGCTGGGGTGTGTTTTACCGGCAGCACCCAGGTGGCCAAGCTGATCCAGCGCAGCCTGGCAGCAAGCGCCGGCGCCATCGTGCCGCTGATCGCCGAGACCGGTGGCCTGAACGCGATGGTGGTCGACAGCAGCGCCCTGCCCGAGCAGGTGGTGGACGCGGTGGTGCAAAGCGCTTTCCGCAGTGCCGGCCAGCGCTGCTCGGCCCTGCGCCTGCTGTGTGTGCATGACAGCATTGCCGACAACCTGATCACCATGCTGCGCGGCGCACTGGCCGAGTTGCGTGTGGGTGACGCCGCCCAACTGGCCACCGATGTGGGCCCGGTGATTGACGCAGACGCGCATGCCAACCTGCGCCGCCATGTGGATCGGCTGGCCAACACCGCCACGCTGCTGGCGCAAAGCCCGCTGGCGCCGCAATTTGCCGCCACACACATCGCCCCGGTGGCCTTTGAGATCGGCCAGGTGGAGGAGATGACGCAAGAAGTGTTTGGTCCGGTGCTGCATGTTGTGCGCTGGCAGGGTGATGTGGACGCGCTGGTGGCGCGCATCAACCGGCTGGGCTACGGCCTGACGCTGGGCGTGATGACCCGCATCGACAGCCGCGCGCTGCGCATCGCAGCGCTTGCCCGGGTGGGCAATGTCTACGTCAACCGCAACATGATTGGCGCGGTGGTGGGGGTGCAGCCGTTTGGCGGTGAGGGGCTGTCGGGCAGCGGCCCCAAGGCCGGCGGGCCGCACTACCTGTACCGCTTTTGCGCCGAGCAGACGCTGAGCATCAACACCGCTGCGGCGGGTGGCAACGCGGCGCTGCTGACCGGCCAGACCGCGATGGACTGACGGCCAGCGGCGCACCGCGGCGCTGCCGGCGCACCCGCGTGCCAGGCCGTGCGCGATACTTTCTGGTTGCCGCTGCGCCTGTCGGGCAGGCGGCCAAAAAAATCACCGTGTCGTTGGAGGCTCGTTTTGAACAAACCACGCATTGCCAGGGTTGCACGCGGCAGCACACTGGCCGGCCTGATCGCAACGCTGGCGCTCATCGCTGGCTGCGGTGAACCCAGTGAAACCGAGCTGCTGGCCGCGGCCAAACAGCAACTGGCCAAACACGAGATCGACGCAGCCAAGGTGCAGGTCAAAACCCTGCTCCAAAAAAACCCCCAGTCCGGTGAAGGCCGCTTGATCTACGGCCAACTGCTGCTCGACAGCGGCGACATGGCCAGTGCCGAGTCCGAGCTGACACGGGCGCTGGAGCTGGGCCAGCCTGAGGTGGCCGTGCTGCCGCTGCTGGCCGAAAGCATGCTGGCCCAAGGCAAGGCCCCGGCCTTGCTGCAGCGCTTTGGCCAGGTCACCCTGACCGACTTGCGCGCCGACGCCACACTGCGCACCCACCTGGCCGCCGCACAAGCCCAGACCGGCGACATGACCGGCGCCGACGCGCTGCTGTCGCAGGCCCTGCGCTCGGCACCCGACCACACCCCGGCCCTGCTGCTGCAGGCCAAGCTGCTGGCCGCCCGTGGCGACAAGGCCGGTGCGCTGACGCAGGTGAACAACCTGCTGACCCGCCAGACCGAGCTGGCCGAGGCCTGGATGCTCAAGGGTGACCTGCTGCAGGCCATCAAACCGGCCGACAAGACTGACGCGCTGGCGGCCTACGCCCAGGCCACCAAGCTGCGGCCCAATTTGCTGCAGGCGCACAACGCGATCATCATGATCCAGTTGGCCAAGCCTGACCTGGGCGCCGCCACGGCGCAACTGGCCGCGCTGCAAAAAGTGGCCGCCAAACATCCACAAACCCTGTTTCTGGAGGCCGTGCTGGCCGACCAGCGCGGTGAGCACAAGCGGGTGCGTGAGCTGACCCAGCTGCTGCTGCGGGGCAGCCCGGCCAACCCGCCACTGCTGCTGCTGGCCGGCCAGGCCGAGCTCAAGCTGGACGCGCTGGCGCAGGCTGAGGCCTACTTTGTCAAAGCCGTGCAACTGGTGCCCAAGGCGGCCGCGCCGCGCCTGCAACTGGCCCAGGTGCAACTGCGCACCGGCCAGGCCGACAAGGCCTTGCTCACCCTCAAGCCGCTGCTGGACGGTGAGGCCCCGGACGCCCAGGCCCTGACCCTGGCCGGCCAGGCCCAGCTCAGCACGGGCGACAAAAAAGGCGCCGATGCCAGCTTTGCACGCGCCGCCAAACTGCAGCCCACGGACACCCGGCTGCGCACCACGCTGGCCTTGTCACAACTGGCCGGTGGGCAAGACAGCGCCGGCCTGGCCGCGCTGCAAGACATCGCCGCCGGCGACAAGGGCAATACCGCCGACCTGGCTTTGATCACCGCCCAGGCCCGCCGAGGCGACAAGGCCGGCGCCCAAAAAGCGGTGGATGCACTGGCCGCCAAGATGCCCGGCAAACCGCTACCCGACCATGTGCGCGGCAGGCTGGCCCTGCAGCAGAACGACCTGGACGGTGCGCGCAAGTTCTTTGAAGCCGCGCTGACCAAAGACGCCGACTTCATGCCGTCGCTGGCCGGTCTGGCCGCACTCGATCTGGCCACCAGGCAGCCTGCCGCTGCGCGCGGCCGGTTTGAGGCGGCCCTGCAGCGCAACCCCAAAAGTGTGCCCATGATGCTGGCCTTGGCCGAGATCAGCGCCCGCTCGGGCGATGCGCCAGAAAACAGCGTCAAATGGCTCGACAGCGCCGTCAAGACCGAGCCCGCCAACGTCACCGCGCGCCTGATGCTGGTGGACCACTACCTGGCCAGCCGGCAGGCCAAGCCGGCACTGGCCACAGCACAGGCCGGGCTGGCCGCCGTGCCTGACAACGCTGACCTGATGGACCGCCAAGGCCGCGCACTGATGGCCCTGGGTGAGGTGCAACAAGCCATCAGCACCTTCTCCAAACTGGCCACACTCAACCCGCGCTCAGCCCTGCCGCAATTGCGCCTGGCAGACGCCCAGGCCCTGGCCAAGAACAAAACCGCCGTGGCTGCGGCTGTGCGGCGCGCCGCCGAGATCGCGCCCAAGGATTTGCTGGTGCAGCAAGCCCAGTTCAGCCTGGCGCTGATGGAGGACAAACCGGCCCAGGCCATGACCGTGGCGCGTGCGGTGCAAACCCAGCAGCCCACCGAGGCCGTGGGCTTCTTGATGGAGGGTGATGCCGAGCTGCGGCAAAAGCACTGGGACGCCGCCGCCGTGCTGCTGCGCAAGGCCAGCAGCCTGAAAAACCCGGGCGATGCGGTGGCACGCCTGCATGCCACCCTGCTGGCCGGCAAAAAAACCGCCGAGGCTGACACGCTGGCCACCGCGCACCGCAAGGCCAACCCGGCCGATCTGGCGTTTGTGCTGTACCTGGGCGATGCCGCCATGGCCGCCGGCAACTTTGCCCAGGCCGAGAGCAACTACCAGGCCGTGCTGGACAAACAGGCCGACAACCCGTTGGCACTCAACAACCTGGCCTACACCCTGGCGCTGCAAAAAAAGCCAGGTGCTGTGCAGATGGCCGAACGGGCGCTCAAGACCACGCCCAGCAGCGCGGCGGTGCTGGACACGCTGGCCTTCTGCCTGGCTGCAGACAACCAGTTGCCACGCGCGCTGACCGTGCAGGCGCAGGCCGTGGCAGCCGCACCCGACGCGCCGCAGTTCCGCCTGCAACTGGCCAAGCTGCAGTTGCAGACGGGTGACAAATCCAGAGCCCGCACCGAGCTGAATGCACTGGCCAAGCTGGGTCCGTCGTTTGCGCGTCAGGCCGAGGTGGCCGAGCTGCTCAAATCCAGCGGCGGCTGATGGCGCAGCAGCACCGGGGCGGCTGATGGCGCAGCAGCGCCGGGCCGGCTGCCTCAGCCCAGCGCCGCGTACAGCGCGGCTTTGTACCGGAACCAGAACGGGTGCCAGAAGCCCATGAAGCGCTGGGTCATCAGCACACCGGCCAGGCCGGTGGCGGGGCTGATGAACCAATGGGTGCCGGCCAGGCCACCCCACTGCAGCTCACCCACCGCCGCTGCCGGCTGCAGGGCCGACGCACCCCGCGTCAGCGCGCCACCCAGGCCAAAGCCCAGGCTGGGCACCGCGCCAGTGCCAAAAAACTGCACACAGCGCGCTGCAGGCAATTGATCGGTAAACAGTGCCGCCAGGGTGGCCGGCTGCAACAGGGCGGCCTGGCCAGGCCGCAGCGGGCCGGGCATGCGCAGCGGTGGCGCCGGGCTGGGCATCAACTGGCGCAGCAGCGCCAGCATGTCGGCCTGGGTGGTGAACAAACCACCGGCGCCCGATTGGCGTGGCACCGCGCTGCGGTAAGCGCCGGGCCAGGGCGTGTCGTCCAGCCGCAGCAGGCCGGGTTTCATCGGGTCCAGCAGGTCGCCCCGGTACAGCGCAGCCAGGCGTGGCACTTGCTCAGGCCGCAGCACAAAGCCGGTGTCGGCCATGCCCAGCGGGCCAAACAGCAGGTGCTGCAGTGCGTCGCCAAAACGCTGGCCGGTGATCAGCTCGATGATGCGGCCCAGCACGTCAGCGCCCATCGCGTATTCCCAACCCGCACCGGGCTGGTAGAGCAGCGGCAGGCCGGCCAGCACATCCATCGCCTCGGCCAGGCTGCGCTGCGGGCTGCGCGCACCGGCGGCCAGGTAGGCGTTGTAGATCAGCGTGCCGGGGTCAAACACGGCGTGGCTCAAGCCAGCCTGGTGGCTGAGCAGGTGGCGCACGGTGATGTCACGCTGCAGTGGCTCGGTGTCCGTCAGGCTGGTGGCGCCGGGGCGCAGCACACGCAGCGCAGCAAACGCCGGGATCCAGCGCTTGACCGCATCGTCCAGCTGCAACTGGCCCTGGTCCACCAGCATCAGCAGCGCCACCGAGGTGATGAGCTTGCTGTTGGAAAACGCCCGGTGGATGTGGTCAGGCCGCAGCGGCTCACCGGTCTGCAGGTCGGCCAGGCCGGTGCAAAAGCTGTCGATGGTCTCGCCGTGGCGCATCACGGCAGCCGACACGCCGGGCAGGCGCTGGGCGTCTACCTCGCCTTGCAGCACCGCGTGGGCGGCACTGAAGTCAGGGCGGGTGCTGGTGTCAACAATCAAACCAGCACTCATTTCAGAGCCCAACGCCCGTCCGGCTCGGCAACCGCCCGGCCGTCGGCCGCCAGCTTGTGCAGGTGCGCCCGCAATGAGCGCAGCGCCACGCCGTGCAGCGGCAGCGGAGTGTCGGCATACACGGTGGCCAGCAGTGCCGCCTCAGCAGCAGGTGCGGTGGCTGCCTGGGCCGTCAGCGCCGCCAACACCTTGGCCTCCCGGCCCAGCCGGTGCTTGATGGTCTGGCGCACCACCGCATGCGGCTGGTCGATCAAGAAGCCATGGCCGGGTGCCAACCAGTCCAGGTCTTCGTCCAGCAGTTTTTCCAGCGATTGCAGGTATACCGCCATGTCGCCGTCCGGTGGGTTGATCACCACCGTGCTGCCCTGCATCAGGTGGTCCCCGGTGAACAGCAGTTTTTCTTCTTCCAGCAGGTAACACAGGTGGTTGCTGGCGTGGCCGGGGGTGTGGATGGCGCGCAAAGTGACGCCCTGCCCCAGCACCAGGCGCTCACCGCCTTGCAGCACATGCTGCGGCTGGAAGGCGGTGTCCTGCCACTCCGGGTGTGCGGCCACCTGGCCGAATGTGGCTGCGCCACTGGCCTGGGCAATTTGCGCAGCGGCGGGGGAATGGTCTTTGTGGGTGTGTGTGACCAGGATGCGGGTGATGCGGCCGGGCGCGGCGGCCAGCAGGGCTTGCACATGGGCGGTGTCGTCCGGCCCCGGGTCCAGCAAGGCCCAGTCATCACTGCCGGGCGCGCCGATGAAGTAGCTGTTGGTGCCCGGCCCGGTCATCATGCTGCCGTTGCCTGCCGTGACCCGCAGCACCCGGGGCGACAGCCACACCGGCTTGCCCGGCAGCAGCTCGACGCTGGCCGTGCCGCTGCCATCGGGGTCGATGCGGCCCAGCTCGGCGTAGGCCATATCACCTAAATTGACAGGTTTGCGGCCACCGGCGGCCAGGCCGATGCGCGGCCGGTTGAGTGGCACCACCACCTGCGCTCTGGCCCAGGCCACCGCGTCAGCGGCTTTGGCAAACGTGCCCAGGTGTTTGAGCGTGAGCGCGGTGACGTTGAGCAGCTTGAGCGCCCGGGCGGCATCCAGCGCTTCGGCAGGCCGCAGCCACAGCAGCTCCACCGTCTCTTTGGCGTCCACCACCGCCGTTTGGCCCACCGGCGCCTCGGTGATGAAAAACCGGGTGTCAAAAATCTTGGGCATGCCGATGGGCGTGATCCAGTGGCTGTAGTAGGCCAGCCTGTCCATCGCCAGTTGCACCCCAAACTGCGCGCACACCTCGGCCATGCCGGTCTGGTTGGCATGCAGCGCGTGGCGCATGGCCAGCACCTCCGCGGCGGGCAAGTTGTGCAGGTCCACCAGGTTGCCGGTGGCATCAGTGGCAAACAACAAGCCGGCTTCTTCAAAACACTCGCGCACCGCCGCCACCCAGTAGTGCAGGCCGTCGGCGGGCAGGCCCATTTGGGCGCTGGCGCTGGCGTCATCCATGCCGGTGCAGCGGTCGTAGTGGCCTCTGTCGCTGGTATCCAGCAGGCCACCGGGGAACACCGCGGCGCCGCTGTTCTGGTCGCCCGGGCGCTCAGCGCGGCGCAGCATCAACACCTCCACGCCGCGCACTTTGCCGTCAGCGCCGGTGGCCGGGTTGTCACGCAGCACGATCAGGGACGCCGCCGCGCGGGCGGCAGAGGGGGGTGCAGCCGGGGGCAAAGGCGCGCTCATCTCAAGCCCCCAGCACGGCGCCGCTGGCGCGCAGAGCGGTGATCTCGTCGGTTGAGAAACCGGCCTCGGCCAGGATGGCGCTGCTGTGGCTGCCGGGCTTGACGGCTGCGGTGGGCTGGGCCGGCTGGCTGCGCGAGAAACGTGGCGCGGGTGCGGGCTGGGTGATGCCACCCACCTCGATGTAGCCGCCCCGGGCGATCGCGTGGGGATGTTTGGCCACTTCGTCCAACCGCAGCACCGGGGCGAAGCACACGTCCGTGCCCTCCAGCAGCGCGCTCCAGGCGTCGCGGGTTTTGGCGCCGATCAGGCGGGTGATGTCAGCCCGCATGGCGGGCCAGCAGCGCCGGTCGTACTGGGTCTTGAGGTAAGCCGTGTCCATGCCGATGCGCTGCACCAGGTCGGCAAAAAACTTCGGCTCCAGCGCGCCGATCGACACCCACTGGCCATCGGACGTGGCGTAGGTGTCGTAGAACGGCGCACCGCCGTCCAGCAGGTTGGCCGCACGCTCGGCCGGGTTCCAGCTGCCGCTGGCCACCATGCCGTGGAAGATGCTCATCAGCGACGACGCCCCGTCCACCATCGCCGCGTCCACCACCTGGCCCTGGCCGGACCGGCTGCGCTCAAAAATGGCCGCCAGCAGGCCGAAGGCCAGGTACAGCGCACCACCGCCGTAGTCGCCCACCAGGTTGAGCGGCGGCACCGGTTTGTCTGTGCCGCCCCCGCCTGTCCCGATCGCGTGCAGCGCGCCGGTGAGGGCGATGTAGTTGAGGTCATGGCCGGCGGCCAGGGCCAGCGGGCCGGTCTGGCCAAAACCGGTCATGCGACCGAAGATCAAGCCGGGGTTGCGGGCATGGCAATCGGCCGGGCCCAGCCCCAAGCGCTCGGCCACGCCGGGGCGCCAGCCTTCGATCAGCACATCGGCGCGGTCGATCAGGCGCAGCGCAGCATCCCGCCCGGCGGGCTGTTTGATGTCCAGCGCCACCGAGCGGCGGTTGCGGCCCGACACATCAAACTTGACATCCATGGGCACACCCAGGCCGCTGGGCTCAGTGCGGTCGATGCGCACCACGGTGGCGCCCAGGTCAGCCAGCAGCATGGCGCACAGCGGACCGGGGCCGATGCTGGCCAGTTCGAGCACGCGCAATCCTGTGAGTGGTCCCATGGGGTGTGTCTCCGGTGTGTTTCAAGAAGGGAAAAGCCTGCGGCAAAGTGTGCAGCAGCGGGTGGTGGGCTTGGTGTCATGCCGGGGACGGGGCCCCCGGCGGCGTGTCCTGCGGCGTGTCCTGCGGCGGCGCTGGTGAGGGCGGCGGCTTCATCTGCCAGGCCGCCAGCGCAGCGGCGCCGGTCAGCAGGGCCATCAGCACAAACACCTCATGGAAAGCCCGCAGGGTGCCGGGCTGGCCCAGCGCGGCATGCGCCTGCATGCGCCAGGCCAACAGCACACCCACCCCGTTGACCCCCACCGCGCCGCCAAACTGGCGCAAAAAGTTCATGGTGCTGGCACCTGCGGCGATGCGCGGAGGGTCCAGCACCCGCATGGCAGCCAGGCTGAGCGACGGGATCACACAGCCCAGGCCGATGCGGCCCAGCACGGCCCACAAGGTGAGCCAGGCGATTGCCGTGGCCGCGCCCACGCCCACCATCAGCGCAAACGAGGTGGTCATCACCAGCAGGCCGATGGTCAGGGTGCGGTAGAGCGGCGCGCGGTCGGCCAGCCGGCCGGCCAGCGGGATGGTGCAGGCCAGCGCCAGCCCGGCTGGCAGCAGCACCGAGCCCACGGCGGACGCCGGCAAGCCCAGCGCCACCAGCATGAACAGCGGCAGCAGGTAGGTGGAGCCAAACAGCCCGGCGCCGTAGATCACCGCCACCACCGCGGCGCGGCGGAATACCGGGTGGCCGTACAGCGACAAGGGCATCAGCGGTGTGGCCACCCGGTGCTGGCGCCACACAAAAGCCGCCAGCAGCGCAGCGGCCAGCAGCAACTGCAGCCCGCCCCACAGCGGCTGGGCGCCGTGCAGGCCCACCAGGCCGTTGAGCAGCGCCAGCAGCAGCGCTGCCAGCATGGCCAGACTCCAGGCGTCGGGTGCGGGCGCGTTGGGGTTGACAGCGGCACCGCCGGGTGCGTTGTGCGGCAGGTAGCGCTGAGCCAGCACGGCGGCCACCAGGCAAAACGGCAGCACAAAAAAGAACACCGCGCGCCAGCCAAATACATCCACCAACACCCCCCCCACACTGGGCCCCAGCGCCGGCGCCAGCACGGTGCCAAAGCCAAACACACCCATCGCGCGGCCCTGCTCATGGCGCGCAAAGGCATGCATGATGATGACGCCGGGGATGGTTTGCAGCACCCCGGCGCACAGGCCCTCCAGCACCCGCATGGCCAGCAGCAGCGCCATGTTGGGCGACAGGCCGCCCACCAGCCCGCCCAGGCCCAGCCCGCCCAGCATCAGCGCATAACAGCGGCGGTAGCCCAGGCGCTGCAGCAGCCAGGGGGTGGCCAACATCGACAGCGTCATCGCGCCCATGAAGCTGGTGGCCAGCCACTGCGCGTCTTGTGGCCCCAGCTTGAATTTGGCGCTGATGGCCGGCACCGCCACGTTGATGGTGGTGGCCGCCATCAGCGCGGCCATGTGGCCAATCATCACCGTGGCCAGCACCCACCAGCGGTGGCTGGGGCCAAAGCGCTGGCGCAGCGTGGTCAGCGAGTGGGGGGCGTCAGTGGGGGGCGGCATGCGCTGCGGATTGTGCGGGCCATCGCGTGCGGGCCATCGCGTGCGGGCCTTCGCGCGCGGGCCAGCGGCGGGCTGCCATTCGGCGTGCTGCCGTTCGGCGTGCTGCCCAGCGCGTGGGTCAGCGCGTGGGCCAACACCGTGCGGTCCCCAACGTGACGCCGCGGCGGGGGCTTTCTTGTACCGTGGCCGGCCACACCACAGCGCGTGCCAAGCGCCCCAGGAGATCCACCGCATGCCTGACCCCTTGCCGCCCGGCGCCCACTGCAGCGCAGCCGACACCCTGGCCCTGCGCCACGCCGCGCTGCAAGACGCCTCGGTGCCCACGCTGCTGATGTGCCTGGCCCAGATCACGCAGGACGCGCGCTGGCTGGACGCGCCTTTCCGCCCCAAACGCGACATCGCGATCTTTGCCGAGCCCAGCGGCGGCCTCTCAATCGAGGCCCAGCAAGCGGTGCGCGCAGCGCTGGCACAAGTGCTGGACGAGCTGGCCAGCGGCGCCCGCCAACTGCCGCCGCTGCCCGGTGATGACCAGCTGCGCCAGATGATGAGCACCTGCCTGGGTGAGCCGCTGCCGGCCGAATATCTGACGATGGCCAAGGAGGAGATGGGCTGGGCCGACCGCGCGCTGGCCTGGCGCGCCAGCCCACCACCTGCCCAGCGCACAGCAGTGCAGGTGCTGGTGATCGGCGCCGGCTTCTCGGGCCTGTGCGCCGCGCACCGGCTGCAGCAACTGGGCATCCCATTTGAGGTACTCGAGAAAAATACCGACGTGGGCGGCACCTGGCTGGAAAACGACTACCCCGAAGCCGGTGTCGACACACCCAACCACTTCTATTCGTATTCCTTCGCGCCCAACCCGGGCTGGACCAGCAACTACAGCAAACGCGACGAGGTGTGGGATTACCAGAAGCGCGTCACCACCAAGCTGGGCCTGCGCCAGCACATCACGTTTGGCGTGGAATGCCTGGCGTTGCAGTGGCTGGAGGCCACCCAGCAGTGGCAGGTGACCACCCGTGAGGCCGACGGCAGCAGCCGCACCCGGCATGCCAGCGCGGTGATCACCGCCGTGGGCCAGCTCAACCGGCCCAAGCTGGGCAGCGTGCCCGGGCTGGCCAGTTTCACCGGCCAGCACTGGCACTCGGCCCAGTGGCGCCACGATGTGCCGCTGGCGGGCAAGGATGTGGCCGTGGTGGGCACCGGCGCCAGCGCGATGCAGTTTTTGCGCACGGTGGCGGCAACGGCCAAATCGGTCACCATCTTCCAGCGCTCGGCCCAGTGGGCGCGGCCGCCACAGGACTACCACGGCACGGTCAGCCCGGCTGCGCGCTGGCTGCATGACCACGTGCCCCACTACTACGCCTGGTACCGCTTTGGCCTGATGTGGCGCTTTGGGGACGGCCTGCTGCCCACCGTGCGGCGCGACCCCACCTGGCCGCACCCCGAGCGGGCAATGAATTACCGCAACGACCGCCAGCGCCAGCAGCTCACCGACCACCTGCTGGCCGCGTTGGACGGCCGGCCCGACCTGATCGAAAAATGCCTGCCCACTTATCCGCCCTACGGCAAGCGCATCCTGATCGACAACGGCTGGTACAGCGCCCTCAAACAGCCCAACGTGACGCTGGTGACCGCCGCGGTAGACCATGTGGACGGCAGCCACATCGTGGACAGCCACGGCGCCCGCCACCCGGCCGATGTGCTGCTGCTGGCCACCGGGTTCGAACCCGGCAAGATGCTGGGGCCGCTGGCCGTGACCGGCCGGGGCGGCATCACCATCCAGCAGCAGTGGGGTGACGACAACCCGCAGGCCTACCTGGGTATCACCGTGCCGGGCTTCCCCAACCTGTTTGTGCTGACCGGCCCCAATACCGGCCTGGCCCACGGCGGCAGCCTGATCTTTGTCACCGAATGCCAGGTGCGCTACGTGACCGGCCTGCTGCGCGAGATGGTGGAAGGTGGGCTGGCGGCAGTGGAGGTGAAGCAGCCCGTGCACGACGCCTACAACCAGCGGGTGGACGCCGAACACGCCGAGCTGGTGTGGACCCACCCCGGCATGCGCAACTGGTACCGCAACGATGCCGGCCGGGTGTTCTCGCCCATGCCGTGGCGGATGGTGGACTACTGGCAGATGACACGGGCGCCGGATTTGGCCGAGTTCCACACCGCGCCGCTACCCGCCTGAGCGGTGCGGCGTCAAGCCGCCGCGCGGTCTGCCGCTACGGGGTCAACATCGGCGCCACTGCGCGGGGTGGCAGCGGCAAGCACCTCCGGCCCAAAGGCCACCACGCAATTGCGGCCGGCGTGTTTGGCGTGGTACAGCGCCTGGTCCGCACCCCGCAGCAGGCTGTGCACATCGTTGCCGGCTTGCTCGGGCTGGTCGGGGCGGCCGGGTGTCAGTGCATGCACGCCGATGCTGCAGCGCAGCGGCACCGCCTGGCCCGCCACCAGCACCTGGCATTGGCGCAGGCTGGTGGCCAGGCGGTCCGCGGCATTGCGGGCGCCGGCCAGGCTGGTGGCCGGCAGCAGGGCCACAAACTCTTCACCGCCGTAGCGCGCCACGCTGTCTGACGGCCGCAGCAGCCCCGCACGCAAGGCCTGCGCCGCCGCCGCCAGGCAGGCATCCCCCGCCGCGTGGCCGTGCTGGTCGTTGATCCGCTTGAAGTGGTCGAGGTCGATCATGGCCACGGCCACGCTGCAGCCGTCGCGCCGGGCACGCTGCCACTCGATGGCCAGTTGCTCATTGAAGGCCAGGCGGTTGGGGATGGCCGTCAGTGCGTCGGTGCGGCTGATGCTCTCCAGTTGCTGCGCCCGGTGCTCGGCCGTGGCGCGGGCAAATTGGGCATCCCAGTAGTCACAGCCCACCCGGCTGGACGTGGCCAGGATGTAGGCCAGCAGCACCCCGCTCAACACCACCAGCAACTGGTCGCCTGGCTGGCCACGCAGCAGGGCCGCCAGCACCACCGGCGCCAAACCCACCAGCGGGAAACTGAGCCGCAGCACACGGTCCAGCGAGAGTGAGGCCACACCGCCCTGCAGCAGCGCGCCGCCGACGATCAGCAGGTGGGTCTCCATGTTGTACGCCGGTGGCCAGTGCTGCGACAGGGCACACAGCCCGCCCCACAGGCCGACGTGCAGCAACAGCAGGATGCGAAACAGCGCGCGGGCGGGCCGCAAGTGGTGCTGCGCCAGCCAGGGCATGCCGCGCGTCATCAGCAGGCGGCCCAGGCCAATCAGCAACAGTGCCAGGCTCACGCCCAGCACCAGCGCGGGCTGCTGCTGGCCCAGGCCCAGCCCGTAGGCCAGCACCAGCCAGACCAGTGGATAGGTCAAGGCGGCAAATTTGACCCGCGACGCCAGATCCAGCAGCGCACGCTGCTGCAGCGGCACGGGGATGGGGGGGTCGGGTGGGGCAGCCATGGCAGGGGGTGCGCCACAGCGCAAGCCGTGTCTTCGGCCGTGCGGTGGTGCGCTTGAAGCCCGGCCCACCCGCAGGTGCGCAACATCACACGGCGGCGGCCGGTCAAGGCCGGCCGGCCGGCAGGCGCAGCAGGTTGACATCAGCGCCCAGCACCGATTGCGCCAGTGGCACCAGGTGCGCGTGGTGGGTGAGGCAGATGACCTGGGT
>JANPOW010000266.1:0-2647 GCA_031428185.1 Betaproteobacteria bacterium
GTTTGGCTGGGACATCGGCTGGACCGTGTGGCGGGTGCTGGGCGGCTTTCTAATCGCAACAGCCTTGGCTTTGCCGCTGGGGGTATTGATGGGGGCGTACAAACCCATCGAAGCCTTCTTTGAGCCCTTCATTTCGTTCGCGCGTTACCTGCCCGCCAGTGCATTCATCCCCCTGCTGATTTTGTGGGCGGGTATTGGCGAGGCGCAAAAGCTGTCGGTGATCTTCCTCGGCAGCTTTTTTCAACTGGCACTGATGATTGCGGTCACGGTGGGCAACACCCGGCGTGACCTGGTGGAGGCCGCCTACACGCTGGGTTGCACCGATTCGGGCATTGTCAAGCGTGTTCTCATTCGTGGTGCAGCGCCCGAGATTTTCGAAATCTTGCGCATGGTGCTGGGCTGGGCCTGGACTTACGTGATCGTGGCCGAGCTGATCGGCGCCAGCAGTGGCATCGGCCACATGATCACCGACAGCCAGGCCTTGCTGGCCACGGACCCAATCATCTTCGGCATCATCGTCATCGGGCTGATCGGGCTGGTGAGTGACTTCGGTTTCAAGTGGGCGAATCGGCGGCTGTTCCCCTGGGCCCAACTGGGCAGGTGAGCGGCCCAACCATTTCAGGCTGACCATGAAAGCCACACCATGACCCAAGCCTTGCTTGCCGTGCGCGGTGTCTCGCGCAGCTTTGCCTCCGCCACCGGTGGCCGCCCCACCGTGGCGCTGCAGGCCACCGACCTGGATGTGGCCGAGAACGACTTTGTCACCATCCTGGGCCCCAGCGGCTGCGGCAAAAGCACCTTGCTGCGCATCGTGGCCGGGCTGGACCAGCAGAGTGCTGGCACGGTGCAGCTTGCCGGCCAGCGCATCGCCGGCCCCGGCGCAGATCGCGGCATGGTGTTCCAGAGCTACACCCTGTTCCCGTGGTTGAGCGTGCGGGACAACGTCTGCTTTGGCCTGCGTGAGCGTGGCCTGCCGCGTGATGCGCAACTGCACATCGCCGACGGCTACATCGGCAAGGTGGGCTTGCGCGGCTTTGAGCAGCACTACCCCAAGCAGTTGTCCGGTGGCATGCAGCAGCGTGTGGCCATTGCCCGGGCACTGGCCAACAACCCGCGCATCCTGCTGATGGACGAGCCGTTTGGTGCACTCGACCACCAGACCCGCGAGCTGATGCAAGAGCTGTTGCTGGGCATCTGGGAGGCCGACAAAAAGACAGTGCTGTTTGTCACCCACGACATCGACGAAGCGGTGTTCATGGCCAGCCGGGTGGTGGTGATGAGTGCGCGCCCCGGCCGCATCAAGCTGGACCGCGCAGTGGCCCTGCCGCACCCGCGCCATTACGCCGTCAAGACCACGCCGGTGTTCATGGGCTTGAAAGCCGAGTTGACCGAGCAGGTGCGGGTGGAGGTGCGGGCGGCGCAGGCGCAAATGGGGGTGGCGTTGTGATGCTGCGCCTGCTGGGCCGTCCGGCCCACCGG
This sequence comes from Betaproteobacteria bacterium, assembly GCA_031428185.1. Classification (GTDB taxonomy): domain Bacteria; phylum Pseudomonadota; class Gammaproteobacteria; order Burkholderiales; family Burkholderiaceae_C; genus Pseudaquabacterium. The sequence continues at coordinate 1,480 of JANPOW010000266.1, forward strand.
CAGCAAGAATGGCAGGGCCGGCAGGGCCGGCAGGGCTGGCAGACCTGGTCCTGGCGCTACCAGACCAACGATTGCCTGTGGTTGCGCGTCACGCTGTCGGCCGATGGCCGGTTGCAGGACGCTGGCGCCTACATGACCGACCCCGCTTGTGACGCGCGCACAGGTGCTGAGCCACGCTGAACAACCATAGCCGCCCACCATGTCCATCACCCTGTACGGCATCCCCAACTGCGACACCGTCAAACGCGCCCGCGCCTGGTTGGCCGCGCAAGGCGCCAGCGTGCAGTTCCATGATTTCAAGAAGGCCGGTGTGCCGGCCGCTGCACTGGACAGCTGGATTGCAGCCGCCGGCTGGCAGCAGGTGCTCAACCGCAAGGGCAACACCTGGCGAGCGCTGGACGAGGCTGCCCGCACTGCGGTGGTGGATGCTGCATCGGCCAAGACGTTGATGCTGGCCCATGCCAGCGCCATCAAGCGGCCTGTGGTGGTTTGGGCGGATGGCGGGATCACCGTGGGTTTTGACACGGCACAGTTCAGCCGCCTGTTGGACATTTGAGGCGCCGGCAGCGCCGATCAACCCCAACGGGACAGGCGCGCCGCAGTGCAGGTATCGGCTGATCCCGCTGACTGCAGCATCGGCCGGGAACGGGTGGCGGTTCTGGGCTCTGAGCTGTCGTTGCCGTTTTTCATCAGCCGACACTCGGCGGTCTGTAGCGAGGTCGAGGCCAGCGGGTGACTGGCCGACTCCATGTCATTCCGGGCATGCGGCCCTCCCTTATTTACTTACGTCGGCCTGTCACCCGCCGTCCTCGCCCTGGACACGGCGGTGTACTTCGAAGACCACCGTTCCGTGCGCTGCGGTGCTGCCTGAGCGTCGGGTCGGGCGGGCGTGTTTCCGCGCAAGTAGAGAAGGGAGGGCCGCAGGCCCGGAATGACATGGAGCAGAACACGCCCGCCCGGCCCGGCGCGATCGCGCCATTCGTCGACTGACGGCTTTAAGCACCCCCAACGACTGGCAACTCAGTGCCCAAAGCCCTCAATGCAACGCCGACAAAAACTGCTTCAGTTCCGCCGTCTGCGGGTTGCTGAACAGCTCGTTCGGCGGGCCCATCTCGTGGATGCGGCCGGCGTGCATGAAGACCACGCGGTCGGCCACCTTGCGGGCGAA